>CACYCG010000275.1 GCA_902772855.1 uncultured Ruminococcus sp. | reverse complement strand
TTGCAAAACTTTTAGCGTCTTCATCAAGCTCAAGCCCCGGAAGGGGGGTCCGGGGGAACTCCCCCGGCTACGGGGTGCAGCGCCGCCGCTGCCCCCCGGAAAAGGTTTGTGGTACAATGGAGGAAAGAAAAGAAGGAGGGGCGGCGGATGAGAGTGTTTGCGCTGCAGCTCAATAACGATATAAAAGGCGTGGAAGAGAGGAAAGTCTATATCGAATCCCTGATAGCGTCCCTGCCGGCGCCGGATCTGGTGGTGCTGCCGGAACTGTCTGCCTGCGGGTATATGGCCAGCCGGAAAATATGGGACTATGCGGACCCCGGCGGGAAGGATACCGCTTCGTGGGCGGTGCACATGGCGAAGACCTACCATGCCTGCATCGGAGCGGGCTATCTGGACCGGGAAAACGGAGATTACTATAACCGCTATCTTATCGCCGGGCCGGACGGGGTGTTCGGGACGGTTACGAAATCCGAAGGGGAAGCGGCTGTGTTCAAAAGAGGGTCGTTCCCAAACCTGATCAAAACGCCGTTCGGGACCGTGGCGGCGGCGATCTGCTATGATTCCAGAAGACGGCATTTTTACGACAATATACAGGACAAAGCCGTCTCCCTGATCCTGTTTCCGCACGGCGCTCCGGCAGACCCCGCCAAAGCGGAAGAAGAAAGGCGCACCAATGACTATTTCTGCGGGTGCTATGAAAAGGCCTTCGGGGTTCCGGTGGTGTATGTGAACAGCGTGGGAGCGTTGGAGCCGATGCCGGGGATGATGGGGAAAATGATGGAATCGGCCGGGTTCCGAATGAACGGCCGGACAAAGATTTATGCCTCCTCCGGAAGCCCGCTTTGTGCAGGTATCCCGGAGGCCGTGGGGCTTGAGGCGGAGCTGAAGGACAAAAGAAGACAATCGGATATCCGGTTTTACGGAGAGGATATCAACAAGGGAAATTGGTTTTTCCGCACCTTTATTCTGAAACCGGATACATGGCACGGCGTGCGGCAGTATGAAAAATACAGGAAAAACCTTCCCGGAGGAAGACGGGGATGAGAAGGAAACGCTGCTTATAAATCAAAAAACGGGACCTTTCCTTCGGAAAACACGGTAAACTCAAAGAAGAACGAAAAGCAAAGAGGGTGGAGCGATGGAGCTTTGCAGGTTTGGGAAAGAGGATCATCCGGCGATCAAAGCGCTTTACAGCGGGGCCTTTCCGGCGAACGAACGGGCGCCGTTTGGGCTGCTGACAGCGAGGGCAAGACAGGGAAGGGCGGATTTCTGGGTCATCCGGCTCGATCGGGCCGCCATCGGGATGGCGTATGTGGTGACGAGAAAAGACCTTGCCTATCTGTTTTACTTTGCCATCGCCCCCTCCTTCCGGGGAAAAGGGTACGGCACCGGTGCGCTGAAGGCGATCATGGAGCGGTATCGGGGGTTTCGGCTGTTTTTAGCGCTGGAAGACTGGAGAGAGGAAGCCGACAACCGGGCACAGCGGATCCGCCGGCATGAGTTTTACCTTCACTGCGGACTGCATGACCTGCCGCATCGGCTGAAAGAGGCTTCGGTGATCTATGCGATGATGGGCAGCGGCGGCCCGATCGAACCGGAGGAATACAAGGACATGATGAACCGCTATGTGGGGTTTCCGATGCGGTTTTTGGTGGATATGCGGATCATACCGTGACGTGAGAAAAAACCGGCAGAACGCTGACAAGGAGCGTTCTGCCGGTCGGGTATGAGGTTGAGGAGTGTGTTTGGCAAGAAAAGCGGCTGTTTCAGGCGGAGGGCTTTTCGGGCTTTTCAATGGGGTTCCCGGTTTTGGAGCGGTAATCCTCCAGCGCCGACTGAATGGCTTCTTCCGCTAAAACGGAACAGTGCATTTTATAATCCGGCAAGCCGTCGAGCGCTTCGGCGACTGCTTTATTCGTCAGGGCCATCGCTTCTTCCACCCGCTGGCCCTTGATCAGCTCGGTGGCCATCGAGCTGGAAGCGATTGCACTGGCACAGCCGAAGGTCTCAAATTTGACGTCGGTGATCACCCCGTCGTCGATCTTCAGATACATTTTCATAATATCGCCGCATTTGGCGTTGCCGACCTCTCCGATGCCGTCCGCATTTTCGATCACACCCACGTTGCGGGGATGCATGAAATGGTCCATCACTTTTTCACTGTATAATGCCATACTATTGCCTCCTATTTCAAAATAAACGGTTTTTTGCCTTCTGTCAGGTCACGCCAGACGGGGGAGAAGCTCCGCAGGTGCGCCACGACTTCTTTGACAGACTGGATGATGTAATCCGCTTCCTCCGTGGTGACGGTTTCCCCAATGCTCAGCCGCAGGGAGCCGTGCGCTACGTCGTGGACTCTTCCGATAGACAGCAGCACATGGCTGGGGTCTAAAGCGCCGGAGGTGCAGGCACTGCCCGAAGAAGCCGAAATGCCCCGCATATCCAGAAGGATCAGGATGGACTCTCCCTCAATGCCTTCAAAACTGAAATTGACGTTGCCCGGAAGCCGCTGCACTGCATCGCCGTTGAGCGCACTGTGGGGGATCTCGGACAGGCCTCGGATGAGATGATCCCGAACCTCCGCCATGTGTGCTGCGTTTTCTTCCATGCCGGCGGCGGCTTCTTTCAGGGCGGCTGCCATCGCCGCAATAGCCGGAAGATTCTCCGTTCCGGCCCGCTTGCCTCTTTCCTGTGCGCCGCCTTCGATCAGGTTTTGCAGGGCGATCCCCTTTCGCACATATAAAAACCCGGTCCCCTTTGGCCCGTGGAACTTATGGGCGGAGGCTGAAAGCATATCAATTTTCATCTCCTGCACGTCGATCGGCAAATGCCCCACCGCCTGCACCGCATCGGTGTGAAACAGCACCCCCCGGCTCCGGCAGATCTCCCCGATCTGACGCACCGGCTGAATGGTCCCGATTTCATTATTGGCGGTCATGATCGTCACCAGACAGGTGTCCTCCCGGATAGCCTTTTCAAGCTCCTCCACCCGGATAATACCGTTTTCGTGAACGGGCAGCAGGGTGACTTCAAAGCCGTTTTTCTCTAATTTTTTCAGCGTGTGCAAAATGGCGTGGTGCTCAAAGGCGCTGGAAATAATGTGGTTTTTCCCTTTGCGCCGGCCCAGGATGGCGGCGGTGAGCAGCGCCTGATTATCCGCCTCGCTTCCCCCGGAGGTGAACACGATCTCCCTGGGCTGGGCGTTTATTACCTGTGCGATCTCTGCACGGGCTTCCTCCAATTTTTCCTTGGCCCTCTGGCCGATTCGGTACAGGCTGGAGGGATTGCCGTACCAATTCTGCATGGTGTCGATCATCGTCCGCATCGCTTCTTCGCTCATCTGCGTGGTAGCGGCGTTGTCTGCATAAATTTGCATTTCGTCTGCTCCTTTCCCCTTTTTGCGGACCGTCCGGCGATAGAAAGGGTTTATATAGGCCGTCTTCTTCTGCCGGGGGTCCTGCCGGGCTTCTGCAACAGCCTTATTATAACAGAAGCCGCCTACTATGTCAATAGGTAATTTAAGAAAGCGATGCCGGCAAAACGATAAAACCCACGGAAATCAATTTTCAAAATAGGAATGAAAACGCCGCTGCCCTTTACAAAAACTTTGCCGCCTTCTATTCATCAGGTGCAAGCCC
>CACYCG010000274.1 GCA_902772855.1 uncultured Ruminococcus sp. | reverse complement strand
TGACCAGACCGCTGTGGCCGCCGGTGTAATTGTAGCGTCCCACGGCGGTGGTGGTAATGATCTGTTTGACCTGCGGGCCGGTCAGGTCGGGATTGCTGGCAAACACCAGTCCGGCGACGCCGGAAACATGGGGAGCTGCCATAGAAGTGCCGCACATTCCGTCATAACCGGAGGAAACGCAGCTATAAATGGGGCTTTCGCCGGGAATGCCGCCGGGAGCGCAGACATCTACCCGGGACCCTACGCAGGAATAATAAGCGTATTTGTAGCGGGTGGCGCTCTTGGAGGTGGCGGAGAAGTCGATGCCCACAGAACCGACCACGATCACACGGGACTGCACCTCGTCATCGGTCATCAGGTTGAGGAAGTTGTTGTACTTTGCCATCGAATCGCCCTTTTCCCCGTGGAAACCGGAGAAAATGGACTGAAGGGATTCCCAGAAGGTCATCTGTTCCCGATAGCCGTAGGGCTGGGAGTCGTCCTTGTAGTATTCCGTAGCGTTGCTGTTGCCGGCTGCCATGCAGATGACAAAATCCGGTTTTCCGTCTGCCTGCCGCTTGGCGATCAGGCGGGAAAGACCGTACTCGGCCAGTTTTGCCTGCTGGGTGAGGTAATTGATGGCGTTCTTGTTGCCGTGGCTGGCGGCAAAACCGATCAGACGGCTGGTGTTCTGGCTGATGTTGATGACCTGCACGTCTTTGTCGATCAGCCGTTTCAGGGAAAGCATATAGGTGTAGGCGGTGCCGTAGCCGGAGCTGGGTTTACCGTCGGTGTCGTAATACACCTGATTGTAATAGATCTTGCCCTTATTGCCCGTCACACCGGACACGCCGGTGCTGTTGTCATAGGAAGCGCCCATGATGCCGGACACATGGCTGCCGTGATCGGCGGAGGTGATGCCGTAAAGATTGTCTTTCACTTCACCGGTTTTGGTATCAATGAAGGTGAAGTTGACGTCTGTGAAATTATCTTTGAGGTCTTCGTGGGAAGAATTGGGGGGAGAGTCGATCAGGCCGATACGCACGTCGCTCATGCGGTCGAGGTATCCCCAGGCGCCGGGAGCGTTGATGGCTTCCATGCCCCAGTTTTCATCCCGGGGAGCAGCCGTGCTCCAGGAGGCGCCGTTCCAGGAATCGTTGGGGAAAACCTCTTCGGCGGTCTTGAACTCTTCTTCTTCATCGCCCTGGTTCGTATTGACCAGACTGAGCTGGACTTCTTCCACCAGAGCACTTTCCTGGATCTTCTTCCTCAGTTTTTCCAGGTCGTCATAGGGTTTGGATTCCTTAAGAGTAAACTTGTACAGGCCCATGTCGGCCAGGGTGTCATCGGACGTGGCCTTGTGCTCTTCCGCTAATGCAGCGATAGCAGACGGGTCTGCGGATGCAGCCGCAAAAACGATCAGTTCGTTATTGACAAAAGGAATGCCTTTCTTTTCGTTGAAATCAACGGTCGGCTCCTTGGCAGCCAGCTCCTGAAAAGCGGTGACACCGGCAGTTTCTCCGGGAGAGGACGGCTGCAGCAGGGAACGGAAGAACAGCAGCCAGGCTGCGATGCCGGCGATGGCGATCAGCAGCATGACGATCAGGGCAATCAGGACCCGTTTTAATACAGTGCTCATTTGGTTCCCTCCTTTTTCAAAGTAGCGATCACCATAAAGATGGCCAGCAGGAATGAACTGCAAACTAAGAAGATGGGAGCGGCAAAGGACAGTACGCCGCTAAGCGCCCAGGCAGCCGGAGCGTACACGTCCCGGAACCCGCCGGTCATCACCCGGAACAGCGGCTCGCAGCAAAGCCCCAGCACCAGACACAGCACGCCGGTGATGATGCCGGCGATCCCGAGCAGTTTGAACCATCTTCGGGGGCGGCGCAGGTTTTTCAGGATGAGGATCACCAGCACCACGGCTGTCAGAAATCCTGCGATCAGCGGCATGGCGATGGAGGAGGCGAATCCTTTCATCACGTCGGCACCGTCTCCGGCCATCGGCCGGAAATCAAGGCCGGCGGAGGCTGAGGACAGAACTGCGGAGATGAGAAGAGCCAGCGTGTTCAGACAGAGCAGGAAAACCAGCAGTCCGTCCACGAACTTGGATCCTCCGGATTGTTTGGCTGGTCTGACAGGCGCTGCGGGCTGAGCATACACGACCTGCCCGGGGTAGGGCTGCTGCCC
>CACYCG010000273.1 GCA_902772855.1 uncultured Ruminococcus sp. | reverse complement strand
CCCTTCGCCCGGCGACGAAGAAACGCCGGGGAGCTGCCCGAGGAGAGGAACCTGTCCTTTATACGGAGAAGCTGCTCTTCAGAAAAACGAAAACCACAAGAACAACCTGAAACACGAGACCATTATTCACTATTCATTATTCGTTATTCATTGAGCCGCCATCGGCGGCCAGCGTGACGCTGGACCCATATCCGGGGGATTCTCCCCCGGCCCCCTTCCGAGCTTGCACCTGATGAAGAAAGCGGCAGCTCCCGAAACCCAAAACCACAAGAACAACCTCAAACACGAGACCATTATTCACTGTTCATTATTCATTATTCATTAAGCCGCCATCGGCGGTAGCGTCACGCTGTCGGCTGGAAATAATGAGTGCAGCGTCACGCTGTCGGCAGAATGAGATATAATTCTATTATAGAATAATAAATGCGGGGGGCTGTATTATAATAATACATTGGGTCAAAGTCATTGATTATTTGAAAAAGACGATCGGTTTTGCGGGAACGTCAGGTCTTGAGGAATAGGAGAGAAAATCTTATGGTCAGAATCGGATTAGACATCGGCTCCACCACCGTCAAATGCGTGGTGCTGGATGAATCGCAGAAAATACTGTTTCAAACCTACGAACGGCATTATTCACAGATCACCGGCAAGATCGGAGAACTGCTTGAAAAAGTCCGCCGTCAGGTGCCCGAGGGGGAAGAGGCGCTGCTTGCGATGTCCGGTTCGGCGGGCATGGGCGTGGCGCAGGCCTGCGGGATCGACTTTGTGCAGGAGGTGTACGCCACCAGAGTGGCCGCCAATACCTTCCTGCCCGGCACCGACGTCATCATTGAGCTTGGCGGAGAAGATGCCAAGATCCTCTTTCTGTCCGGCGGCATGGAGGTGCGTATGAACGGCTCCTGCGCCGGCGGCACCGGCGCCTTTATCGACCAGATGGCCACCCTCCTCAACGTTCCGCTCGAAAACCTCAACGCCCTGGCGGAAAAACATGAAAAAACCTATACGATCGCTTCCCGCTGCGGCGTGTTCGCCAAAACCGATATCCAGCCCCTGCTTAATCAGGGCGCCCGCAAGGAAGACGTGGCGGCCAGTATTTTCATGGCTGTGGTCAACCAGACTATCGCCGGGCTGGCGCAGGGACGGGAGATCGCCGGAAAGATCGTATATTTGGGCGGTCCGCTGACCTTTCTTCCGCAGCTTCGGGCGGGATTTGATAAAGCCCTGAAAACCACCGGCATCTGCCCGGAAAACTCCTTGTATTACGTTTCGCTGGGAGCGGCGCTGTGCGCTGAAAAGACGGTGGATTTTGACGAAGCGAAACAGAAGATCGAGCAGTACCGGGGAAGCGGCAATTTTGCCTTCAATAAGCCCCTGTTTGAAAATGAACAGGAACTGGAAGCCTTCCGGAAACGCCATGCCGGGGCAAAGGTGAAGCAGGGGCAGCTCAAGAATTATCAGGGGCGGGCCTATGTCGGCATAGACGCCGGTTCCACCACCGTCAAGGGCGTTGTCACCGATGAGGCGGGCACTCTGCTGTATTCGGAATATATGAGCAACAGCGGCAACCCGGTGCCCATTGTGCGGCAGTTTTTGAAAAACATCTATGCAAAATGCCCCCGCATCCGCATCGCTTCCGCCGCCGTGACGGGGTACGGCGAAGAGATCATCAAAAACGCTTTCAATATCGACTGCGGCGTGGTGGAGACCATCGCCCATATGACGGCCGCCAAAAAGTTTATGCCCGACGTGGAGTTTATTATCGACATCGGCGGGCAGGATATCAAATGCTTTAAGATCCGGGGCGGCGTGATCGACAATATCTTCCTCAATGAAGCCTGCTCCTCCGGGTGCGGCTCCTTCCTGCAGACCTTTGCCAATGCGCTGGGCTATTCCGCAGAGGAGTTTTCCAAACTCGGACTGCTCGCCCGGCAGCCGGTGGATCTTGGGTCCCGCTGCACCGTGTTCATGAACTCCTCCGTCAAGCAGGCGCAAAAGGACGGTGCAACGATTGAGGATATTTCCGCAGGGCTGTGCCTGAGCGTGGTGAAAAATGCCCTGTATAAAGTCATCCGTGTGTCCAGTCCCGCCGAATTGGGGAACCGCATTGTGGTACAGGGCGGCACCTTCCTCAATGACGCCGTGCTGCGGGCCTTTGAGCAGGAAATGGGCGTGGACGTGGTACGCCCGGATATTTCCGGCTTGATGGGGGCATATGGCGCCGCTTTGTATGCACAGTCCAAAAGCACCAAAAAATCCGTCTCCTCGGTGCTCACGAATGAACAATTGGAGCATTTCTCCCACGAGATCCGCGCCATTAGCTGCGGCGGCTGCAGCAATAACTGCCGCCTGACTGTCAATACCTTCAGCGACGGCCGCCGCTTCATCGCCGGCAACCGCTGCGAGCGCCCCGTGACGAAAAAAGCGCCCGATGACAGCCTGAATATCTATTCCTACAAGCTGGAACTGCTCAAGCAGTATACCCCGCAGGAAGGCCCCAGAGGAAAGATCGGCATTCCGCTCGGATTGAATATGTTTGAGCTGCTTCCGTTCTGGCATACGTTCCTGACCCGGCTGGGCTTTGAAGTCATCGTTTCCCCCTTCTCCAACCGGAAGCTCTACCTGCACGGACAGCAGACCATTCCGTCCGATACCGTCTGCTTCCCCGCCAAACTGATGCACGGCCACGTCCAATGGCTGCTCGATCAGGGGATCCGCAATATCTTCTACCCCTGTATGTCCTATAATTTCGATGAACATTTGGGGGATAATCATTATAACTGCCCGGTGGTCGCCTATTACCCGGAAGTCATCCATGCCAATGTGCGGGCGATGGAGGGGGTCACGCTGTTTCATGAGTTTGTCGGCATTCACCGCCCGAAGGATTTCCCCAAAAAGATCCACGGGGAGCTGGTCAAACTTTACGGCAACATTCCGCTGCGGGACGTCAAAGAAGCGGCCAAGGCTGCTTATGACGAATATAATGCCTATCTGCGGAAGCTCCGGGAAAAGGGCGATGAGATCATCGCCCGGGCGGAAAAGGAAGGCAAGCGGATCATCGTGCTGGCCGGGCGTCCCTATCATGCCGACCCGGAGATCAACCACGGCATTGATAAGCTCATCGCCGGGTTCGGGGTGGCGATCGTGTCGGAGGACGTGGTGAGCGTGCGGGAGACCCGAAGGATCAACACCGGCGTGCTCAACCAGTGGACCTATCATTCAAGAATGTATGCCGCCGCCGATTATGTCAGCAGCCGGAAAGATATGGAGCTGGTGCAGCTTGTTTCCTTCGGCTGCGGCGTGGACGCTATCACCACCGATGAGGTGCGGGCGATCCTGGAGCGGCACGGCCGGATCTACACACAGATCAAAATCGACGAGATCACCAACTTGGGAGCGGTCAAGATCCGTCTGAGAAGCCTGCTGGCGGCAGCGGACGAAACAGCGCCCCGATAAGCCGGGCAAACGGGAGGGAGAATATGGCTAAACTAACGTATGACAAAACCGGACGACTGCTGTTCACCCGGGAAATGAAAAAGGAAGAATATACCATTCTGATCCCGATGATGGCGAAGATCCATTTTGCCATCATGCGGAACGTGTTCATTCATTACGGGTATCATGCCGTTCTGCTCGAAACGGAGGGGCCGGAGATCGCTCAGGTCGGGCTGAAATACGTCCATAACGACACCTGCTACCCGGCGATCCTGGTGATCGGCCAGCTCATCCACGCCCTGCAGAGCGGGAAATACGATGTCAACAAAACCGCCCTGATGATCACCCAGACCGGCGGCGGCTGCCGGGCCTCGAATTATATCCACCTGCTGCGAAAAGCGCTGGTCAAGGCCGGGTTTGAAAACGTTCCGGTGATCTCTCTGAATATGTCCGGGCTGGAAAAGAACAGCGGCTTCAAGCTGACGATCCCTATGGTGCGGCGGCTGGCCTCCGGCGTTCTGTACGGCGATATGCTCATGGCGCTGGACAACCAGGTCAAGCCGTATGAGGTCAACCGGGGAGAGAGCGCCCGTGCGGTGGAAAAATGGATCGAAAAGCTGACGGAGATCTTAGCCTCCGGCCACGGCTTTACGAAAAAGGAGATCGCCGAAAACTTAGATGCTATTGCCAAGGATTTTGCTTCTATCGAAGTCGACCGCACCCCGAAAGTCAAGGTCGGGATCGTGGGGGAGATCTATGTCAAATATTCCGGGCTGGGCAATAACGATTTAGAGAACTTCTTGTATGAGCAGGACTGCGAAGTCAACCTGCCGGGCATTTTGGGCTTTGCTATGTTCAAGGTTGACAACCGCATTGAAGATTATAAGCTCTATGGCGGAAGTGCGGCGAAATATTTAGCGGCCTCCAAGCTGATGAGCTACCTGACCGGACTGGAAACGCTGGTTATTGACAGCATGAAGCGCTACGGCTTCCGCCCGATCACCTCCTATGAGCACACCAAGTCTTTGGTAAAGGGCATGGTGGGATACGGCAGCAAGATGGGCGAGGGCTGGCTTCTTACAGGGGAAATGCTGGAGCTGGTGGAATGCGGCTTTGAAAACATCGTCTGCACCCAGCCGTTCGGCTGCCTGCCCAACCACATCAACGGAAAAGGCATGATCCGTCCCATCAAAATGGCGGACGAGCGGGCGAATATCGTAGCCATCGACTACGACCCCGGCGCCCCCAAGGTCAATCAGGAAAACCGCATTAAACTGATGCTTGCCGTCGCCAGAGAGCAGCTCCAGAAGAAACTCCGGGAATCTGCCGCAGCCGAGGGATAACCCTTTTTGAAAAAAGGGT
>CACYCG010000272.1 GCA_902772855.1 uncultured Ruminococcus sp. | reverse complement strand
CTGTGCGGTAGGAGCCGGTTTCATGGCCGGGGCCGGTTTCGGCTGTGCGGTAGGAGCCGGTTTCATGGCCGGGGCCGGTTTCGGCTGTGCGGCGGGGGTCGGTTTCATGGCCGGGGCCGGTTTCGGCTGTCCGGCGGGAGTCGGTTTCATAGCAGGAGAAGGCTGCTGTAAAAACCGTGCGAAACCGCCCTGCTCCGCAGACGGCTTTGTCTGCGAAGACGGTTTTGGCCCGGAAGCCGGACGGAGATGAGGCCCCAGCGCCGCCCGGCGGTGCGAAAGGATCTCTTCTTCGATCTCATCGGAACTGTATTCCTGCGCTTCCCCCACGGGCGCATTTTCCCGGGCGTGCAGAACGGCATCCCGGGAGATTTCCGTCACACCCTGTGCCGTCCGGCGGATGGCCGGTTCCTGTGCCACATAGATCAGGCCGCCGTCTTCCTCCGGTTCCTCCTCCGGGCCGGGGGCTTCCGCCGCCATAATATCCTGTTCTTCCTCCGGCTTTTCCTCTGTCCGGCCGCTCCACAGCGGAGAGGGGATCTCCGGAAGCTCCCCCGTCACCGGCAGGTCCTCCGCATCATCGGCCATTCCGAACAAAATGCTTTCTTCGTCTACTTCGGCGCTATCCCACCGCAGCGGCTCTTCCGCCGGAGGCGGCGCTGAAGGTCTTTCCGGGACCGGCGCGGGAGATTCTTCTTTCTGAGAAACAAGCGGCTCGGGAGAAAAAATCTCCTCTTTGGGGTCCTCGTCATCTTCCAGCATCAATCCGCCGTCTTCCGGAGCCGTGACCACCTGCACGATCTTTTCCCAGATTTTTTTCAGGCGGGAAACACTTTCGCCCGATTCCTCAAAAGCGCCGGTTTCAATTTCCTGTGTCTGCTCGGCAGAAACCGGCTCTGCGCTTTCCTGCCCGGAAAACCGGTAGGCTTCTTTATTTTTGCGGAACAATCCCCGCATCGGAGATTTTTCCTGTTTCTTCGGATGGTTCTCGTCCATGTCACTGTCCCCCCGCTCCATAAGCCTTGATGTTCAGCCGCTGTCTGGCAAATTCATACATCAGCACCCCTGCCGCCACAGAAGCATTCAGGGAATTGATGTGCCCCTGCATGGGAAGCGACAGGATGGTATCGCACTTTTCCCGGACGAGCCTTCCCAGTCCCCGGCCCTCCGAGCCGATGACCAGCACGGACGGCCCTCTCAGGTCGGCGGTGCAGTAGGTTTCCCCCTGCATATCGGCGCCGTACACCCAGCAGCCCCGCTGTTTCAGTTCCTCCAAGGTGCTGGCAATATTGCTCACACGAGCCACCGGAACGTATTCATACGCCCCGGCGCTGGCTTTTCCGACGGTGAAGGTCAGTCCCACCGAGCGGCGCTTCGGGATAATGACGCCGTGCGCTCCGGCGCATTCCGCCGTGCGGATGACTGCCCCGACGTTATGCGGGTCTTCCAGTTCGTCCAGCACGATCAGGAAGGGAGCCTCCCCCCGTTCCTTCGCCAATGCGAACATATCGTCCACGCAGGCATAGGCTTTCACCGCTGCCACCGCCGCCACGCCCTGATGGACGGCGCCTTTACAAAGCGCATCGAGCTTTTTGCGGTCGGTCTCCTTCACGGTGATCTGCCGCTCCTTGGCTAAAGCCGTGATCACCTTCAGGGAACCGTCTTTTTCGCCCCCCGCTATCAGCAGGGTTTCTATAGGTCTGCCGGCTTTCAGCGCCTCCATCACCGGGTTGCGCCCGATAATGAGGTCGCCGGTCGGCTGATGGTCCTGTTGTTTCATATCGTCCCTCATTTTCCGGTCCGAAGACCGTATTCCTGTTCAATCAGCATACATTTTGATTATACCATATAATCTCCAAAATGAGAAGGCACTTTCAAAAAAAAGCAGCGGCGGCGCTGCACCCCGTAGCCGGGGGAGTGCCCCCGGGCCCCCCTTTCGGGGCTTACACCTGATGAATAGAAAGCGGCAAAGTTCTTGCAAAGGAAAGCAAAGTTTCGGTCCAGCCTTTTCAAACCAGCGGCGGCGCTGGACCCCGTAGCCGGGGGAGTGCCCCCAGACCCCCCTACCGGGGCTTGAGCTTG
>CACYCG010000271.1 GCA_902772855.1 uncultured Ruminococcus sp. | reverse complement strand
TATTGCTATTGACATTTTATTAAAATGTGTGTTACAATAAGCTTGCACTTAAAGTGGCACACAATTTAATAAAATTGATGCTGAAGTGAGTTAGTTATGCGCCAGTAGCTCAGCCGGATAGAGTGACTGGCTACGAACCAGTAGGTCGGGGGTTCGAGTCCCTCCCGGCGCGTGAAGAATCAGAGTCGTTTTCGGCTCTGATTTTTTTTATAAGTATCACTTTGTCCGAGGACTTGAACCCGTGAGGGTCTGAGCGTAAAGAAAACGCTCCGGGGGAGCGTTTTTAGCTCAGAGCGGCGAATGCGAAAGCATGAGCCAAAAAAGGCGAAGCCTTTTGTCGAGTCCCTCCCGGCGCGTGAAAAAAAGACCCGAATCCGCTGGGGGTTCGGGTCTTTTTATTTGGGTTATGGCCGGAGGATTTTTTCGGTATCCTTCTGTTTTTTCAGCCGCAAAAGTGCTATAATGGAGAACAGAAATCTTCAGTGTAACGGAAGTGGGCTGCATGAAAGAGTATATTTTAATTGCCGGGGTGAATGGAACGGGAAAAACCAGTTTCAGAGGGGTATTGGAGGGACAGGGGGCTCCGCTTGGGCATATCGTTGACCCCGATCATATCGCTAAGCAAAACCATTTCAACGAAATAGCGGCAGGAAAGCAGGCTGTCAGAGAAATTCAGAATAGCCTGCAAAACGGCGAAACGGTCACTCAGGAAACCACCCTGTCCGGTCATCAGGTCAAAAAAACGATCATGAAAGCCAAAGAACTGGGATACCGGGTAACCATGTATTACATCGGGCTGAATACAAAGTACGAAAGCATCTGCCGCATCGCCAACCGTGTCCGAAAGGGCGGTCACGATATTCCGCCTGATGATGTCAGCAGGAGATTTGAACACCGCTTTGATTCCCTGGACAGAATCGTACATCAATGTTATAAAGTTGTATTTTACGACAACGACAACGGATTCGTCAAAGTGGCAGAAATAACATTCGGAACATTCCGCTTCACAAACGGGTATCGTCCCGATTGGATAGTGGAGTATGCTGCCCGCTGGCTGTCAGAATAAACCGGAAGCAGCCGGCAGGAGGACAGAGCGTTTTGCTCTCCTGTCGGCTGCTGCTGCAGGCGCTGTTCCTGCGGAACAGGGTTTGAAAAAGCGTTATGCTGACGGCAGCGCTCTGCCCGGAATCCATCCCCTCAGAGGATCTTCAATCCGAACACAATGGTGGTAATGATCAGGCTCAGCGCCATAGGCACAAGCACATAGGCCAGAATGATCCCCAATGTAGCTTTGCTCTTTGCGGAAGCCATGAGCCTTCCGGTTCTTCGGTTAAGGGTGATCGTGACCGTATCATAAGTGACGTCGGTCAATCTGGTTTTATGCGTTTTGCCGTTGTATTCCCACCGGTATTCACAATAGGTATGTCCCTGCTCGTCCGGAATAGAATTGACTTCATGGTAGGTTCTCGTCGCCTGAACTGTCACCTCATCCGGGTTATAGGCGTTTTGGATCTTTCGTCTGGCCCTTGCGATCGTCGAAATGATGAGAATCACCTCGAACACCAACGACAGCCCGAGAAAAAACAGAAAAGAACCGGCTGTCATAAAAAGACTCCTTTCACTGATGACTGATTTGAGAAATGAACGTATTTTTAGTATATACACTATTTACCCATTCTTCAAGGCCTTCCGGAGAAAAGTATAGGGAGCCGATCCGGCGATGACTTCCTTCGGGACAATGCCTGTTTATTCTCCCATGCAAAAAGCCACCCGCCGTTTCCGGCGGATGGCTTGTATTCTTTGTGCTGTCCGATAATCGCCGTAAGGCAAAAATCATCTCTTTGAGAACTGAGGTGCGCGACGTGCGGCTTTGAGGCCGTATTTCTTTCTTTCCTTCATTCTCGGGTCACGGGTGAGGAAGCCGGCTCTCTTGAGCTTCGGACGGAGCGCTTCGGTGTCGAACTTCAGCAGCGCTCTGGAAATGCCGTGACGGATAGCGCCTGCCTGGCCGGTGACGCCGCCGCCGGTGACACGGCACACCACGTCAAACTGATCCTCGGTGCCGGTGAGGACGAGGGGCTGACGCACGATGAGCTTCAGGGTCTCCAGGCCGAAATAATCGTCAATATCTCTCTCGTTGATAGTGACCTTTCCGGTTCCTTTATAGAGTCTGACTCTGGCCACGGAGCTTTTTCTTCTGCCGGTGCCGTAAAAATACGGGGTCTTGTTGTAATTCACTTCTGCCATATCTGTCTGCCTCCTCTCTTATTATTCCAGCACGATCGGCTGCTGAGCCTGATGCTTGTGCTCGCTGCCCTGATAGACGTGCAGTCTGGTGAGGGCCTTGCGGCCGATGGTGTTGCTCGGGATCATGCCCTTCACAGCCAGTTCAATAGCCATTTCAGGCTTTTTCTCCATCAGTTCATCGTACCGGACGGACTTCATGTGGCCGATATAGCCGGTGTGATGATAATAATACTTCTGCTCGGCCTTTTTGCCGGTGAGAACAGCCTTCTCCGCATTCACCACGATGACATAGTCGCCGCAGTCCACATGAGGAGTGAAGGTGGGCTTGTTCTTGCCTCTGAGCAGGTCTGCCACTTCTACTGCCAGGCGGCCCAGTGATTTGCCGGCAGCGTCAACGACGTACCACTTACGCTCCACTTCGCCTGCTTTCGCCATAAATGTTGACATAGCGTGTTTCCTCCCTGTCATTTTCCAAATTTCATCTTCGTTTCTTGCTGCCTCCCGCCTGCGGCCTTTGTTCACCGCTGCGTTCAGGGAAAAGCAGCCCGAAGCACAACATAAATAGTACCATGTCTTTTTGCCGAAGTCAAGAGCTTTTTGCAAAAAATTATTTCTGCGGGATATAAGCTCTTTTTTTCTCTTGATTTCTCTTGATTTCTCTTTCTTTCTTTCGGGAAAATCATAAATAATTGACCCGTTGGAATGAGCCGGGCAGCGCTGCCGTTAGTGTAAAATAATTCTGGGATTATTTGCAGAAGGCTGTCAGAAGAAGAACGCCTGAAAATCCCGGGTCCAGCACCCCAAGGGTACTTCCGCTGGGCGCGTCACGCTGGCGCCGCCGCTGGTTTGCAAGACTTTTGG
>CACYCG010000270.1 GCA_902772855.1 uncultured Ruminococcus sp. | reverse complement strand
GGTCGCCCAGCCGGTGCATGGCCCTGCTCTGCCGGGATGTCCCGTCCTTCAGCCGGTGTCCTTCGTCTGCGATGATCAGCCCGGCATGGAAGTCCGCCAGTTCCTGTTCCATCCTCCACATGGATTCGTAATTGCACACCGCGATCTGCAGTTCCGCCTCCGGCAGGTTTGCCAGCTGTTCCCGCTTTTTTGCCATCGTTCCCGTCAGCAGGGTCATGCTGTAGGAGTATGCCGCGTATTTTTCCATTTCTTCTTTCCATACGCCCATGACCGACAGCGGACAGACGATCAGCGCGCGGTGAATCCGTCCGGACTGCGCCAGCGTTCCCATGACCGCGAGGCCGACCAGGCTTTTCCCGCAGCCCATTTCCATCAGCAGGCCGCAGCCCGTGCTTGTGATTTCAGCTTTTGTCAGCCCGAACAGGCCGCAGGCAAAGTCATATGCGTCCTGCTGGTGCTGATAGGGGTTGACCTTCACCGGCATCTTCAGTGATGTACATTCCATGGATTCGTTTCCTCTCATTGTCAGGAGTCATCTGTCTTGGCTTCATGGATTTCCACCGCGTCCACATGCATGCCGACCGGCGTGAGTACCAGCACCGCGTACTGATCTCCCGCGAACCGCCGCAGCAGTCGGCTGCGCAGTGTCGTACAGGCTGTTTTCAGCATGGTTTCTTCATTGCCGTCCGGCCTGGATACATTGACGCGGATTCGCTGCCTGAGTTTCATATCGCCTTCCCCCTTTCCGTAGGAAAAACCCTTACATATAGACGAAGTAAAAAAAGTGCCCGAAATTATAATGAAAAATGCTCTTTTTTCTGAAAATACAATCTAAATACAAAAAAGCCCGGCCGAAGCCGAACAATATATATTTATGCTCCGCGTCGCGGACGAAACTGGTTGGGTTGGATTACAGCGACGCGGCGCTGTTGCTGATGCAATACAAAGGGACAATGACCCGGTTCCTGGCATACTGCCTGTGAGAACGGGCCGCCGCCCGGAACTTTATCCGTTCAGTTTTTTGTTGCAGTAATCGGCTACCGAGCCCAGGGCTTTGATAACCGCATCATAGGTGACCGCGTTGAAAGTTTCCGCAAGGTTGGGCTGGGAAGCAACCACGTCTCTGTACCAGGCGGCAAAAGCTCCGCATTCTTTTAGTTGTGCACGGGTCAGCTTACCGGTTTTCACGGCCGCATACAGGCCATTATACTGATCGCCTATGCCGCTCTTGGTGATGAGATCCAGGCCTTCGGTGAGACAGCGCATTTCAAGTCCGCCCATATCGCTGATATCATATGTTTTGGAGCTGGAGATGCTTGCGGCTGCGGATTTCACTTCCGAGGATTTTACTTCTTTCGGTTTTCTTTTGAACAGACCCATGTTGTACCTCCTTCAAATTTCCGTAATTTTTTGATCCGGGTTTATCCGATCTTCTCTGTTACAAGGTCTTCTGCTTTTTTCATAATCCGGATGCATTCTTCCCTCTTGGCAGAATTCATTTCTGGGTAGACTTCCCTGTTGGGGAAAACCTTTATCCTCCTTTCAGTCTTTATTTGCGAAAACAGTTTTTTATTTCTTTCCGAACAGCCTGCTGAAAAGGCTGCCCTTTTTATTCTTTTCTTCCGCCCGGCGTTCCGGGGGACGCGGCGGATCGGACCGGCGCGGATGATCCGGTTTCTTTCCCAGGGAAGGTTTTGCCTTTCGGGCCGCTTTTTTGTTTGCGATCATTTCGTCGATATCAGACACCAGCATGCCGTTCATCATAAAGCAGGTAGTAACACGGGTCATCTCAGACATGATTTTGTTGTCACCCGGATATTCTTCGCTCAGCTGTTTATAGATATCATAGACGTTGGCAAGCACTTCCATGTCCGGTTTCTTTCCGCCGAAGAGCATAGTTTTGTCATCCACCTCCAGATATGCCAGGTTGTAATATCTGTCGGCGAGGAATTCCCGCTGATGACGGCCCGGATCGATTTCTACCATTTTCTCAGCTGCATCAATCGCAGCCAGATAACACTCTCTCGCTCCGCTGATGTTTCCGGCTGCTTTCAAATTTATTGCATGATCTGAGTGTACGGACGCCAGGGTTTCATAATCACGGACAGTTCCGCGTTGTTCGATCAGATCATTGCAGATGCCGACGCACTTTTCATAGTACGCAATGGATTCATCCTTTTTATCCTCCTTGTTCCAGAGCACATCCGAAAGGCAGGAGATGATGGAGACCAGCCGGACCAGTGCCTCGGGATCCGGATGGTCCTTTACGTATTCCGTATAAAACTCATAGGCAGCAAGATAAGACTTTTCAGCTTCGTCAAACCTCCCTGAGGCCTGCTGGGCCGCAGCAGCACTCAGATAAGCGTCGGCGACTTCCCGCCTGTCCTCGATCTCGGTGCTTTCAGCCTTGTCCCGGATCGACTCAATGACGGCCATCCGCCGGTCAGCCTCATCGGCGTAGGAGACATTCTGACTTCTGGTATCCCGCTTCTCCTTGAGTCGTTCTACCATTTTCTGGAAGTCTTTTTTGTCCTGCTCGTAATCGCTGCTGATGTGAGCGTTGTAATCGAGGTAAATTTCCGAAAGATCTTCTTTGTACTTTCGTTCGCTCTTCAGGGCCTTTCTGTCGAGTTCAAGAGCCGCAAGGTTTGCCGAGATGTCATATCCTGCCCGCTCTATGCTGCGGTAGATTTCTTCGATTTTGTCATAATAGGATTGCGCGGCGCCGAAATCCCCTTCAGAAACAGCGATCGCTCCGAGGATCTGATAGGCTGACAGGATATTCGACCTGAAGTTGCCGGAACCCGCATACTTCTCTGCCGTATCGAGGGCCTCCAGGCAATACT
>CACYCG010000269.1 GCA_902772855.1 uncultured Ruminococcus sp. | reverse complement strand
GGTGAATCTCAAAACAGTCCGGTGGACTGTTTTGAGAGAGGGGGCGCCCTGGGAAAGAGGGCGCCCCCTTCTAACCGGCTGCATCAGATTCCCGCCGCCGCCCCCGGCGGCCATAGGCGTTTTCATTCCTATTTTGAAAATTGATTTCCGTGGCGCCGGCGAGCCGCCGGTCCCGGGATTTTCGGGCCGTCTTCTTCTGACAGCCTTCTGCAAATATTCCCAGAAATATTTTACACTAACCTCCGGTCCTCATTCCCGGACAGAAACACTGTTCTGGCGGAACCAGTCGTCTACCTGGATGAGATACGCTAAGATCTGCGGGGCACGCATAAGCTGACCGTACCAAGGAGATGAAATGCTGTTCGGGTCGTCTATGATCTTCTGCACCCCCGCCGGGTCAATATATTCCTGCAGGGGGGAAAGCGGGTCTTTCAGCAATTCCTGCACCCGGGATGCACAAAGCTGAAAATACATCGGATGATGCGTTTTGGGATAGGGACTTTTTTTGCGGTCGATGATGCTGTCGGGAAGGATCCCCCGGAAGGCTTCCCGCACGATCCCCTTTTCCCGCCCGCCGAGGGCTTTCATGGACCACGGGAGATTGTACGCCAGATCAACAATGCGGTAATCGCAAAACGGCACCCGCACTTCCAGCCCGTTTTTCATGGACATCCGGTCTTTGCGGTCAAGAAGCGTCTGCATGAACCAGTAATAATTCAGGCAGAACATTTCCCTCATGCGGGCTTCGATGGGGTCGTCGGTGGGGAGTTTGTCTGTGCGGCGGCAGGTGTCTTCATAGCGCTGCCGGACGTATGCTTCTCCCTGCGGGAACAGTCCCTTTTTCAGAATTGATCGGCGCACCTCCAGGGAACGGGACCAGGGGAAACAGTCTTCTAAGAGAATCTCCCTGCGGTGATACCAGGGATAACCGCCAAACAGCTCATCGGCGCATTCTCCGGACAGCGCTACGCTGAAATCACGCTTGATCTGAGCACAGAACAGCAGCAGAGAAGCATCCACGTCTGTCATGCCCGGAAGGTCCCGCGCCCGTTCCGCAGGGATCAGTGCCTCAAACAGATCGGCATTCTGCACCACGACCTCATGATGGTTGGATGCGATGGATTCCACCATCGTTCCGATAAAAGCACTGTCGGGCGTTGGCTGGAAAAGGCTTTTTTCAAAATACCGGTCGTTCTCCGCATAATCCACCGAATAGGTGTCGATCGGCGGCAGTCCGCAGCGGCGGTGATGCGCAGCCGCTAAATGGGAGATGATGCTGGAATCCAGCCCCCCCGACAGAAAACAGCACAGCGGCACATCCGAAACCAATTGCCGCTCGACTGCATCGGTCAGCAGGCAGCGGAGATAGTCGATGGTATGGGGCAGGTCAAGGGTGTGCTCGTGCGCCTGCAAACGATAATAAAACGCCCGCCGCAAATGCTCTCCGTCATATTCCGCCGCTTCTCCGGGGAGCAGTTCCCGGATCTGCCGGAAGACCCCCTGCCCGGGAGTGCGTCCGGGGCCCATGAGAAAGATCTCGCACAGGCCGTCCTGGTCAATTTCCGGACGAATCAGCGGATTTTTCAGCAGCGTCTTGATTTCCGAGGCAAAGACGATCCCGCCGGGGGTCAGACTGAAAAACAGCGGCTTGACCCCCGCACGGTCCCTTGCCAGAAACAGTTTCCGGGTGCGGGTGTCCCAGATGGCAAACGCAAAAATGCCGTTAAAGCGCTGCACACAGGTGCGCCCCCAGTGAAGATAGCTTTTCAGCACGACTTCCGTATCGCTGCGGGTACGGAAATGATGTCCGTTTTCCTGCAGCTCCTGCCGCAGCTCGGCTGTATTGTACAATTCCCCGTTATAGACAATGACCAGACGGTCTTCCCCTAAAGGTTCCTCCATTGGCTGCTGTCCTTGCTCCACGTCAATGACCGACAGGCGGCGATGCAGCAGCGCTATAGACGGCTCCACATACCGCCCTTCTGCATCCGGTCCCCGGCATTCCATCGTTTTCAGCATGGCCCCGAGAATGTTCTCCGTTTCCCTCAGATCGATCTGTCTGTCAAACCATCCGGCTATCCCGCACATACAATTCCCCCTTGCAGTTTTCTGCCTGTACTATATGCTGCGACGCTCCGTTTTGTTCATCGCAGGAGGAAGCTGCCCGTTTTTTTAACCGTTCGATTCGGCCAAAAACGCTGTTAAAAAACCAAACGAATGCCTGACGGACAGCAGCTTGTTACGCCTTTTGTTCCCGCCGGAAACATAGGACAAACACCCCGGACAGCAGCAGCAGGGCGATGCTTCCGGCGCCGGTGGCAGCGGAGACCTCAAACGAAGCCCCGCCGGGAAGGGCCATCGTTTCCACCGCCGGAAGGAAGACCGGGCCGAGCAGGGCCGCTGCGACAGCGGACAGCCCTGCCTGCACAAAACGGAACAGCAAAATGCGGCCTTTGGACACCGGCAGATCCCCTAACAGCCCGATGACCTGCACCCACACGCAAAGCCCGCCGAATCCCGCTGCAGCGGCAAACCACCACAGCGGAAGGCTGTATTCCGTCAGAAGAACGCAGGCGCCGGTCACTTCAAGGAGCATGGACACAACCGCCTGATGGCCCGGAAAAGGCAGGCCGAGCAGCCGAAGTGTCTCGCTGACCGCTTCTTTTCCTCCGCACGCTGTTAGCATGGATTCCAGCCATTGAAACAGCATGACCGTTCCCGCCACGCCAAGCAGAGAAGAAGCGGCATCGCTCACTGCTTCGAGCGCCCCTTTCAGAAGAGGCAAAGAAGGCGGCGGAGCCGGTTTTAGGCTTTGGTCCGGATGATGCCCGAAGCCGAGGGCCCACCCGATCATCAGGGCGCAGAGGACCTGAACGCCATAGAGCAGCATTCCCGCCCGGGGATTGTGAAGCATGGCAGTGCCGAGTGCCGTTACCAGAAACGAAGGCCCTGAGCAAATGCAGAAGCACATCAGCCGCTCTGCCTCCTGGGGCGAAAGCTCGCCACGGTCATACAGCAGGCGCACACATTTCGCGCCGACCGGGTAGCCCCCGATCAGGCTGAACAGTATGACCGGACCGGCCGAAGAGGGCAGCCGGAATACCCTTTCGGTGATCGGTCGCAGCAGCCGGTCTAATAGTCTTCCGCCGCCGGTGCGAAGCAGGAAGGAAGACAGGACCATGTACGGAAACAAGGACGGGACCAGCCAACGCACCGTTAAGCTCAGCCCCCGCTCTACCCCCTCCTTTGCTGCGCCGGGAAACCACAGCAGCAGCACCGTCAGCCCCGCCGCTATCAGCAGGGCCGCCGATTTTTCTCTTGTTCGTTTTGTCAGCATATTCTCCCCCCGTGGCAGCGTGACGCTGCACCCATTATTTCATGCGTTCTCCTTCTAATAGTGATTTTCAAATAACGCAGGCTCATATACTATCCTGCTTTGTTCAGCAGCGTGACGCTGCACCCATTTTTTTCATGCGTTCTCCTTCTAATAGTGTTTTTCAAAAAGCGGCAGCGTGACGCGCCCAGCGGAAGTGCCCTTGGGGTGCTGCACCCTTGTTTTTCAAGCGCAGTTCTTCTGCCGAAGTTCTGCAAATAATCCCAGAGTTCTTTTACACCAACGTCGGTTTGTATCCCACTGTCTGGGCGGGACTATCCTACTACTATGCCTGAAGGCATGAAACTATGGCTTCCCGCATAGGACTATGGCAGAGCTTTTCCCGGAGGGATGCAGCATGGATAAAGGACGCCGACAGCAGCGCAAACAAGAACGCTTTCCCCGCAGCACGGGGGTGGAGATGAAGATCTCCGAAAACCGGGAGGTTATTTTTCAGGGGTGCCGAGGGGTGGTGGAATACCGGGAAGAATCCGTAAAACTCAACACCGGGCGCTATCTGATCGCCTTTGAAGGGAGAGGCCTGCAGATTCGCTGGATTGACGAAACGGAAGTGGTGATCAAAGGGTTCATCACCTCCATCAGCTTTATTGTGTAAGGGGCGGTATCATGCTTCTGTTCATTCGCTGGCTCATCGGGTATATCGACTTCAGGATTCAGGGGGCTTTTCCGGAACGGTTTATGAATGCCGCCGTCAAACGGGGACTCAGAACCTGGAATTTGCGTGGCGGAAAGGAAAGTTTGTGGGGCTGTGTCAGATGGTCAGACCGGTCCCGCGCTGAAGCACTTGCCCGCTCGTTCGGACAAACCTTTACCGTCTGCGGGGAGCATGGGTTTCCGGCGGGCTGCCTGCGGTACCGCAGCCGGATGGGACTG
>CACYCG010000268.1 GCA_902772855.1 uncultured Ruminococcus sp. | reverse complement strand
ACACAGAGCATAGACCAGCCCGAGAAGAACCACCTGCCCGTCCCGAAATTTGCGCTGGCGAGAGATGGTAGAATAGGAGGGCTGCGCAAAGGAGACGAGAGATGCTCCCCGCTATGGCCGTCGACGAAGAAACGACGGCTTCTGCCCGAGGAGAGGAACCTGCCCTTTATACGGAGAAGCTGACCTTCAGAAGAACGAAAAACAGAAGGAAAACCCAAAGCCCCGACCGTAAAACCATCCCGACAATCTTTCAACAACGTAACGCCGGAAGAACCACCTGAAACATCGCCCATTATTCACCATTCGGTATTCTCTGAGCCGCTGTCAGGCGTAAAAAAGAAACAGCAAAACAATGCCCGAATTGGACAGAATTCGTTCCCAAAAAAGCCAAAAACGACGGATTTATGAAGGGGGGAAAGACTGTGGAGACGTGTGACAAAAACACAGGAAGACCCTGAAAGGAGGAAACGATAACGGATACTGAAACAGCCGGCAAAGGAAAAGAACTGTTCCGATTCAGCGGCGGGCGCTGCATCATGTCGGAAGCGTTTTCCGCAAAAATGGTCTATATCAAGCAGGCACAGCCGGAGGTCTGCCAGAATGATAACAGCGGGTACTCCCGGAACGAGATCGGACTGGCGGGACTTTCTCACCATGCAGACGAGATTTGAATACACCGTGCAGTCAGGGGAGTTTATTTCAGGTATTTTCAGTAAAGTTCTCCCTATACGCGCGTATCTGAGAGAGAGTACAGAAAAACCCGGGCCTGCGGGCGATCAGCCGCACAGACCCGGGAGGGGTTATGATTTCGGAGCATTGTTTTCCTGTTTTTTGCTGTTTTTCTTCAGTACCACCAGAACCACCACGACCACGACCACCACGGCCACTGCAATAGCGATCCAGATGAAAATGCAAAGGCCGAGGGGCTGCGGGCAGAACCCGCACAGGCTGCATTTCTTTTCCTCGGTTTTCTGGGTGGTAACGGAGGCGGCGGAGGACGTTTTTTCTTCCGAGGTTTCCTTGCCGCTTTCCACAGAGGCTTCCTCGGGCTTACTCATTTCTTCGGAGCCGAAGGTCAGCACGGCCGAATAATCGGAAACAAACTCTTCCACCGGTTCTCCGCCCATTTCGATGCTGCTCTGGTCGCAGAAGTAGCGGGCACGCAGTTCCACGGGGGAGCCTTTTTCCAGCACCACGGAGCCAGATTCCTTCTTTTCCTCTGCCAATTTGTTCCCCAAAAACAGAAGGGATACCACGTTTTCACCGGCCGTCACTTCTCTGCCGGCCTGCTGTTTGATCCATTCCCCGCCAGGGACCCGGGCTTCCCATTCGACCCACATACTCCCGCCGTGGGCGGAGATCTCGGTATATTTTTTGCTGATGTCCTCGGGAACATCCAGCGTGCAGGCGATCTGCGGGTAGCCGTTGAACTCATCGGGATAATACCGCAGCCCGGAAATAACAGGCGCCGGAAGGTCGCCGGGCTTCAGCAGTTCAAAAGTATCCCCGTCTTTTCCGGCGGAGGCGGTTTCGGACCAATCGGAGAAGATCCGTGTGGTGGTCAGGTCCATATCGGTCATGGTCACTGCCCAGCGGGCACGAACATAGGCGGTGTGCTCGCTAAAATCAATATGCAGGTCGTAATAATCGTCCTCGGTGGGGACGAGGGTGTACTGGTCTTCTTTGAGTTCGTCTTTTACGCCGGGAGCTGTTTCCGTGCCGTAAAACCACGGGTTGTTTGCTTTGATCTCCTCTTCCGACCAATCGGGCCGGATCTGGATTGGTCCCCCCCGCAGGATCCATATGTCGTTTACGGTTTGGGGATCGGGGCCAACGTCGACTACGTCCCAATCGCTGACACGGCCCCGGTAGTCTTTATCCTCTCCCAGCCCGGCCATTTGCTGCCTGCCTTCATCGTCTGTAAAGGTTTCTCCGTCCCAGTAGCTGTTGTAATGCCAGCCTGCGGCAGGGTCGTCGATCGCCCAGTCGATCTGCACGGAAACAGACAAATCGCTGAGCTGATAGTCTTTTTCCAGCGCCTGCATGGTTTCATCGTTGGTGGTCGGTTCGGCCCGTTTGCTGAGCCACTGGCACATACTGTCGCCCATGGAATAGGCCAGCCTCATGGTAGTGGGAGAATCCCCTTCTTCCAGCCAGAAAAGGGAGAGCTTTGAGGGAGCCTCTACGGTAAAGGGGATTTTTTTCTCTGCCTCCGGTGCCGCCGACACCGGCAGACAGGCACTCGACAGCAGCAGCACCGCACTGACAGCGGCAGAAAGAACAGCACTTTTTCTCATAGATCCAACCTCCTTATGAAGAATCGTTGTTACCGAATATTATAGCATATCCGTAGTAGTAATTCAAGCGGCGTGACGCGCCAGCGGCGGCGCTGGACCCCGGGATTGTCAGCCGTCTTCTTCTGTTAAAAGTCTTGCAAAGGAGGGCAAGTTTTCGTCCACCTTT
>CACYCG010000267.1 GCA_902772855.1 uncultured Ruminococcus sp. | reverse complement strand
GTCGACGGCCATAGCGGGGAGCATCTCTCGTCTCCTCTTCGCAGCCCTCCTATTGTACCATCTCTCGCCAGCGCAAATTTCGGGACGAGCAGGTTTCTCTTCTCGGTCCGGCTTTTCTGTGTGGAGGGTTCTTTACTGTCTTTTTGATGCGCTGGCTGTTTGGGGCGGTCCCTTAATGGCGTTACAGGGCAGCGCTGTGGGACGGTCAGCAAGGGGGTTTCGCGCTCTGCGGAGCGCGACCAGAGACTCCGTCTCTGGACTCTGCCACCTTTTGAAAAAGGTGGACGAAAACTTTCCCTCCTTTGCAAGACTTTTAGCGTCTTCATCAAGCTCAAGTCCCGGAAGGGGGGTCCGGGGGGACTCCCCCGGATATGGGTCCAGCGTCACGCTGGCGGGGTAGAATGGAGGGAAAGAAGGGTGTATAATGCATAAGAGTAAAGACAGCGGGGAGGGGCTGCGAAATGAAAGTGCTGCTGATGGAGGATAACCGGGCGATCGCCAAGGCACTGGTGCATACGCTGACGACAAACGGCTATGAAGTAACGCATTGTGCAAGCTGTGAGGAAACGCTCCGAAAGTCCGGGGAGGAGTTTGACCTGATGATTTTTGACGTCACCCTGCCGGATGGGAACGGGTTTGAATTGTACGGGGAGATCCGGCGCTTCAATCCGGTCCCGGTGATCTTTCTCACCGCTTCCGATGATGAAAACGATGTGCTCCGGGGGTTTGACGCAGGGGCGGAGGATTATATGACCAAGCCGTTTTCCTCCCGGGAACTGCTGGCCAGAATGAAGCGGATCCTTCGGCGGAAGGCGGACGGAAAGGTGGTCACGCTGGGGGACATCACCTGGGACGCCGAGCGGCAGCAGGTGACCAAAAGCGGTGTTCCCGTGGAGCTGACCGCTCTGGAATACCGGATCTTTTCCATGCTGATGCAAAACCCCGGGCATATCGTCACCAGAGAAATGATTTTGGAGCGGATCTGGGATATTTCGGGGAATTACGTCAACGACAATACCCTGACTGTCTATATCCGGAGGATCCGGAAAAAATTAGATACGGATATGCTGAAGACCGTGAAGGGCGTCGGCTATCGGATGGAGGCGCCCTGACATGAGTAAACCAAGACATCTTCAATGGCTTTGCCTTTTCGTCCTGCTGCCCCTGCTGTTTTCTTTGGCGGCGGCGGCACTTCTCACGGCGGCACTGCGCCCGGTGCAGCGCTCGGAAAACGAAACCCTCGCCGCAGTGGCGCAGACCGTGCGGGAAAAATACCCCCTCGTCAGCGAAGAAGAGATCATCGCCGCCCTCAGCCGGAAAACCGCTTCCGCCGAAGGCAGCGACCTGCTGAAGCGCTACGGCATTCGGGAGACTTCATGGGCCGTGGAAGAAAACCGGCAGAACGCTGTGATCCCGGCGGCCGCCGGTGCGGGGAGCTGCACGGTCGTTTGCTGGTGCATGGGAGGCGTTCTCTGGCTGTATGCCCGGAGAAGCCGAAAAAAGACCCGTCAGCTCACAGAGTATTTTTCGGCGCTGAACCGAGGGGAATATGACCTGAAGGTGCAGTCGAATGAAGAAGGAGAGCAGTCCCGGCTGCAAAACGAGATCTACAAAACCACCGTGGCGCTGCGGGAGCAGAGCAGGCTGGCTAAAAGTGCCAAAGAAGAATTGAAAACAGCCATTTCCGACATTTCCCACCAGCTCAAAACCCCCCTGACCTCCATCGGCATCATGCTCGACAGCCTGCTCGAAGAGGACCTGCCCCCCGATCTGCAAAAGGACTATCTGTGGGAGATCCGCTCGGCAACAGAGCATATCGGCTTTCTGGTGCAGGCGCTGCTGAAACTCTCCCGGCTGGATGCGGACAGCGTGGAGTTTCGCCGGAAGGACGAAGCCCTTCTCGGCCTGCTTCGCGCCTGTGCGGGGAAAACGGAAGTGATGGCGGAATTGAAGGGGGTGGAGCTGTCCGTGGACTGCCCGCCGGACATCACCCTCTATTGTGACAAAAAATGGATGGAAGAAGCCCTGACCAACATCGCCAAAAACTGCATTGAGCATACCGAAGCGGGCGGAGCGGTCCGCCTGAAAGCCGAGCAGAACCACGCCTACACGGAGATCCGCATTTCCGACACCGGCTGCGGCATCGCTCCCGATGAGCTGCCGCATATTTTTGAACGGTTTTATAAGACCCGTCATTCCGGGGAATCGAGCGTGGGCATCGGGCTGGCGCTGACCAAAGCCATCGTGGAAAAGCAAAACGGGAGCATCGGGGCCGAGTCCGCTGTGGGAGAGGGCAGTGTGTTCACCCTGCGCTTTCCCCGGCTGTAGGACCGGAGAAAGTCGTGAAAAAATCGTGAATTTTCATTTAGCGTCTTGATTCCAATGGAGAAATCAGGTATAATAGGCGTATATATGGACGGTTGTTTTTGTGACCGCCTGATAACGAAAGGAGTATCACACAATGATTTATTCTCATGAAGTTGAAACGATGTGCCCCATCGCACAGGGCGTCGCTCATGGTGCAGCGCCGATCCCCGAAGAGGCCAAGTGGGTGAAAGCCAAGGAGATCACCGATATTTCCGGCTTTACGCACGGCATTGGCTGGTGCGCTCCCCAGCAGGGAACCTGCAAGCTCACCCTGAATGTGAAGGAAGGCGTGATCCAGGAGGCGCTGGTGGAAACCATTGGCTGCTCCGGCATGACCCACTCCGCTGCGATGGCTGCCGAGATCCTTCCCGGCCGCACCATTTTAGAGGCACTGAACACCGACCTCGTCTGTGACGCCATCAACACCGCTATGAGAGAGCTGTTCCTGCAGATCGTCTACGGTCGTTCCCAGTCTGCTTTTTCGGAAGAGGGGCTGGTTGTCGGCGCCGGTTTGGAAGACCTAGGCAAAGGGCTTCGTTCTCAGATCGGCACCACCTACGGCACCCTGGCCAAAGGTCCCCGCTATCTGGAGCTGACCGATGGATACATCACCGGGCTGGCCCTGAACGAATACGATGAGATCATCGGCTACAAATTCATCAACTTCGGCAAAATGATGGACTTCATCAAGGGCGGCGACGATGCCAACACTGCGTTTGCGAAAGCACAGGGCCAGTACGGCAGAGTGGCCGATGCAGTGAAGATCGTGGATCCGAGAAAGGAATAAGGAGGACTTGAACAATGGCTTTATTTGAATCTTATGAAAGACGTGAGAAGCAGATTCTCGCTGTGATCAAAGAATACGGCATCAATTCCATTGAGGAATGTGCCGAGATCTGCCAGGCCAAGGGTCTGGATATTTACAAGCTGGTGGAAAGCATTCAGCCCATCTGCTTTGAAAATGCAAAATGGGCCTACACCGTCGGCTGTGCCATCGCCATCAAGAAGGGCTGCACCAAGGCTGCCGATGCGGCCGCTGCCATCGGCGAAGGCCTGCAGGCATTCTGCATTCCCGGTTCTGTGGCTGACCAGCGCAAGGTCGGCCTGGGCCACGGCAATTTAGGCAAAATGCTGCTGGAAGAAGACACCGAATGCTTTGCGTTCCTCGCCGGCCACGAATCCTTTGCGGCGGCGGAAGGCGCCATCGGTATTGCCGAAAAAGCCAACAAGGTTCGCCAGAAGCCCCTGAGAGTCATCCTCAACGGTCTGGGCAAGGATGCCGCACAGATCATCGCCCGCATCAACGGCTTTACCTATGTCGAAACCGAAATGGACTACGCTACCGGCGAAGTGAAAGAAGTGTTCCGCAAGGCCTATTCCACCGGTCTGCGGGCCAAGGTCAACTGCTACGGCGCCAATGACGTGCGGGAAGGCGTTGCCATCATGTGGAAAGAGAATGTCGATGTATCCATCACCGGCAACTCCACCAACCCCACCCGCTTCCAGCACCCGGTGGCAGGCACCTACAAAAAAGAGCGCACCGATGCCGGCAAGAAGTATTTCTCCGTGGCTTCCGGCGGCGGCACGGGCCGTACCCTGCACCCAGACAACATGGCGGCCGGTCCTGCTTCCTACGGCATGACGGACACTATGGGCCGTATGCATTCCGATGCACAGTTTGCCGGTTCCTCTTCCGTTCCGGCTCATGTGGAAATGATGGGCCTCATCGGCATGGGCAACAACCCGATGGTTGGCGCCACCGTTGCCTGCGCTGTGGCTGTGGAAGAAGCTATGAAATGATCCTCCGGCACTCAGGCACACATACAGCTGCCCCCCTCTTCACCGCTCGAAGAGGGGGGCTTTTTGGCGCTGCGGAAGCGCCGAAGACTGAAAAACGAATAACGGGTTTGTTTGAGGCTGTCCTCCTGTCGTTACGCTGTTGATAGACTGGCAGGATGCCGAGATGGTTTTATGGGCGGTGTTTCAGGTTGTTCTTCTGGTTTTCGTTTTTCTGAAGGGCAGCTTCTCGGTATAAAGGGCAGGTGGTTCTTCTCGGGCAGGAGCCGTCGTTTCTTCGTCGACGGCCATAGCGGGGAGCATCTCTCGTCTCCTTTTTGCAGCCCTCCTATTCTACCATCTCTCGCCAGCGCAATTTTCGGGACGGGAAGGTTTCTCTTCTCGGTCCGGCTTTTCTGTGTGGAGGATTCTCTACTGTCTTTTTGATGCGCTG
>CACYCG010000266.1 GCA_902772855.1 uncultured Ruminococcus sp. | reverse complement strand
TGTGGAGAATATTAAAAATGTCTCATCGATGAGACAAATCGGAATAACAAAACTTTCCCTTCTTGCCTCCCTTTCCGAAGGGGAGCAGGAGGAGATCCGGCAGCGGGTGAACGTGGAGGAAACCACCGTGCGGGGGCTGAAGGCGGAGATCGAGCGCCTGAAGGCAGACCGGGACTCGGCGCTCCGGCAGGTGGAGGAGCTGGAGCGCCGCCCCGTGGAAGTGGCGGTGGAAGAGGACGTGCAGGCCCGCCGGGAAAACGCCCGCCTGAAGGCGGAACTTCAGGAAGCCCAAAAACAGCTTGCGGCGCAGGAAAGCGGCAAAAACCCGGAACAAAAAAATCAGGAGGCGCTGATCCGCCAGCTTGGCAGAGATCTTTCCCTTGCCGATCAGGAACACGCAAACGCCCTCGAACGCCAGCGCAAACAATTTCAGCAGGAGATCAACCGCCTGAATGAACTGCTCCGTCGGCAGGCGGCTTCCCCGGCGGAGATCCCGGCGGGGAAGGAAATCTTCAAAGCCTATTACCAAAACGCCATCGGTGCGTTTACGATCATGCTAAAATTCATGCAGACGCTGACAGGAGAAGACAGGGATTTCAGCATGGAAAAGGCAGGACAGCTTCTGCGGAAACTGATGGAAGAAGTACATACTATGGAGGAGGAGTAACATGAAGCTGTATGAATACGCCGATGTGTTTGCGGCTTTGTTTGACAGCCTGGACAGTATTGCGGATTATGAGCCAAACAAAAACGACAGCGGAGAGTTAGTGGACGATGACGGCAGCGTGATCACCGACCTTGAAGCCTACAAGGCGGAAATGCAGCAGGCGTGGTTTGACACGCTCGAAGGGATCGAAGGAGAGTTTGAAGTGAAAGCGGAGAATATCGCCTGTTTCATCAAACAGCTCTCCGGAGAGCTGGATATGCTCAAAAAGGAAAAGGCAGAGTTTGAAAGACGAAGAAAGGCAAAAGAAAGACAGATAGAATGGCTGAAAACCTATCTGCTGACGTGTATGCAGAAAATCCATCGGGTCAAGATCGAGACCGGGCGGGCGACCATCAGCATCAGGAACAATGCCGAATCCGCCCGGTTTGAAAGCGAAAAAGCATTTGTGGAATGGGCGGTCAAAAATGCAGAGACCCTGCTGCGATATGCCGAACCGGAAATTAACAAAACAGCGGTCAAGGCTGCTTTGAAGGCGGGCAAAAAACTTCCCGGCGCATCACTCGAACGAACCCAGAGCATCACGATAAAATGAGGAGGATGAACCATGTTTCAAACCGTTACCAGAAAAAAAGCAAAGCTGCGCATGGCGCTGACGGGCGTTTCCGGGGCAGGAAAAACCTTATCGGCACTGTACATAGCCTACGGCATTACCGGAGATTGGAACAAAATTGCCCTGATAGACACCGAGCATGAACGGGCGAGGTTCTACGCCGACCGCAGTGATTTGAACACCGGCAGTTTTTTATATGCTGCCTTCCCGCCGCCGTACAGCCCGGACAGATATAAACAATTTGTGCAGGAAGGGGCAAGGGCGGTAGGCCCTGACGGCGTGGTGATTGTGGACAGTTTTTCTCATGCCTGGAATAACGAGGGCGGCGTACTGGATATCAAAGACCGAATCGCCGCCCAGCAGGGGAAGAACAGCTACACGGCGTGGAACGAAGCCGGTCGGGAGCAGAATAATCTTGTCAATACGATGTTAGCCGTTGACTGCCACACCATTGTCACCATGCGCTCCAAAATGGATTACGTCCTGCAGGAAAACGACCGGGGCAAAATGACACCCGTGAAAGTCGGACTGGCGCCGGTGCAGCGGGATGACACAGAATATGAATTTGACATCGTGCTGGATATTGCCCGCAGCCATATTGCCACAGCGAGCAAGGATACGACGTTTTTAGATTCCTTCGGGAAGATCATTACGCCGGAACTCGGCAGACAATTAGCCGACTGGCTGAATACGGGTGCAGAACCCGTCCGCTGTGAAACCTGTCAGAAAGTCATTACCGCCGAAGCGGGAAGATCATCAGAACAGATCATGGAAGCCAGCCGGAAGCACCTCGGAAAAACGCTGTGCTATCGGTGCTATGCGCTGGAATACCGGGCAAAGAAAGAGGCGGAAAACCATGCCGCTTCGTGAGTATCAGAAGGACGTCATTGAACGGGTCAGACAGGCGTACCGCAGCGGCAGGCGTGCTCCCTGCATCGTGCTGCCCTGCGGGGGCGGGAAGTCTGTGATCGCCGCCGAGATCGCCAAGAAAGCCACCCAAAAAGGAAACCGG
>CACYCG010000265.1 GCA_902772855.1 uncultured Ruminococcus sp. | reverse complement strand
TAAAGAAGACGCCAAAAGTCTTGCAAACCAGCGGCGGCGCCAGCGTGACGCGCCCAGCGGAAGTGCCCTTGGGGTGCTGGACCCGGGTTTTTCAGGCACCCTTCTTCTGACAGCCTTCTGCAAATAATCCCAGAAATATTTTACACCAACCAGGCAGCGTGACGCGCCCAACGGAAGTACCCTTGGGGTGCTGCACCCATAGCCGGGGGAGTCCCCCCGGACCCCCCTTCCGGGGCTTGCACTTTATAAAAGTGCAGCAACTCCGGGAAGCCTGCCCCGGAAGAACATTATTCACTATCCATAATATGTGATTCAGTATTCACCAAGCCGCCTCCGGCCTGCGATCACTGCACAAAGGAGGCGACGATTTCGTCTGCTTTTGCAAGAGCCGCATCGATCCGGGCAAGATCTCCTACTCCGGCCATCGCCCGTTCCGGCTTTCCACCGCCTCTGCCGCCGACCAATTCGGCCACCGCCTTAATGATCTTTCCGGCGTGAGCTCCTTTTCCGATGGTGTCTTTGCCGCAGGCCACCGAGATATTGGCTTTTTCTCCATCGACTGCAAACATGATCGCAACGGTGTCCGGAGCTGACTCCAGCACTCTGTCGGTCATGGATTTCAAAGCGGCGTTATTGGTGTTTTTGAAAACGCCCGAAACCACTTTGACGGAGCCGACCTGACGGGAAGCGCTGAGCATCGCTTCGATCCCCTGAGAAGAAAGCTTTGCCGTAAGAGATTCGATCTCTCTGTCTTTAGCCTTCAGCTCTTCGAGCAGTTTTTCTCCGGCAGTGGGAATATTGGCAGCGGAATTGACTTTGAACAGACGCATGGTTTTGCTCAAAAGATGCTGCTGACGGTTCATCTCTTCTAAAACGCCCCGGCCGGTGACTGCTTCAATCCTTCTCACCCCGGCCGCAACGGAGCTTTCGCTGAGGATGCGGAACAGGCCGATCCGGGAGGTGTCGTCAATATGGGTGCCTCCGCAGAACTCTCTGGAGAAATCCTCCACCATGACCACACGCACCATGTCGCCGTATTTTTCGCCAAAAAGCGCCATCGCACCTAACTTCTTGGCCTCTTCGATCGGCATTTCACGGGTTTCCACCGGAATGCCCCTGAAAATCTCATCGTTGACCATCTCTTCGACTTTTGCCAGCTCTTCCGCTGTCAGAGCCGAAAAATGCGTAAAGTCAAAGCGCAGCTTATCCGCTGTTACCAGCTGTCCGGCCTGCTCCACATGAGTGCCCAGCACTTTTCGCAGAGAAGCCTGCAGCAGATGAGCGGCGGTGTGGTTGCGCATGATGGAACGGCGGTTTTCTGCATCCACCTGCGCCAGCACCGTTTCACCGGTCACTACGGAGCCTTCCTCCACCTCGCAGCGGTGCATGATGATCCCGTTATGATCTTTCACCGTATCGACCACTCTGAGAACAGTGTCCCCGGCGGTCATCTTGCCGATGTCTCCCACCTGTCCGCCGCTTTCCGCATAAAACGGCGACTCATTCAGCACCACCACGACCTGATCTTCTTTTTCCGCCATGTCGGTTTTCCGGCCGTCTTTTACCAGAGTCAGGATCTTTGCTTCGCAGGAAAGCGCCTGATAGCCGATGAACCGGGTTTTTTCAATGCCTGTGAAATCGACCGCATCGCTCAGCCACGCCTCAGCTCCGGCATTCTTCCGGGCAGCTTTGGCCCGCTGCTTCTGCTCGGTCAGCAAACGATGGAATCCTTCCATATCCACCGTCATGCCACGCTCGGAAGCGATCTCCTGAATCAGGTCGATCGGGAAGCCGAAGGTATCGTTCAGGCGGAACGCATCCTCTCCGGAGATACGGTTGACGGCGCTTTTTTCAATAATATCATTCAGGATAGCAAAGCCCTGATCCAGCGTTTTGCTGAAGGCTTCTTCTTCGGTCTGGATGACTTTCGTAATGATCTCCCGCTTTTCGGAAAGCTCCGGATAGGCAGGATTTTCGGAAATGACGGTGTCGACTACTTTGTAAAGGAACGGCTCCTTCAGCCCTAACAGCCTTCCGTGACGGGCCGCACGGCGCAGCAGGCGGCGCAGCACATAGCCACGGCCTTCATTGGACGGCATGACCCCGTCGCCGATCATAAACGTAACGCTGCGGATATGGTCGGTGATGACCCGCAGGGAAATATCGGTTTTTTCTCCGGCGCCGTAAGCCACGCCGACCAGCTTGGAAATGCGCTTCATGATGTTCTGCACCGTATCCACTAAAAACAGGTTGTCGACTCCCTGCATAATGCACGCCAGCCGCTCCAGACCCATGCCTGTGTCGATATTGGGGTGATCCAGCGGGGTGTAGTTTCCTTTTCCGTCGTTATCAAACTGTGTGAACACATTATTCCAAAACTCCACATAGCGGTCGCAATCGCAGCCGACGCCGCAGGTGGGTTTGCCGCAGCCGTATTTCTCGCCGCGGTCAAAATACAGCTCGGAACAGGGACCGCAGGGGCCTTCTCCATGCTCCCAGAAATTATCCTCCTTGCCCAGACGCACCATGCGGTCGGGGGAGACGCCCACTTCTTTGGTCCAGATGTCGTAGGCTTCGTCATCGTTTTCGTAAATGGAAACCCAGATCTTATCCTCCGGCAGTTCCAGCACTTTTGTGCAGAACTCCCATGCCCAGGAGGTCGCTTCGTGCTTGAAATAATCGCCGAATGAGAAATTGCCCAGCATTTCAAAAAACGTGCCGTGGCGGGCGGTTATGCCTACCCGCTCAATATCGGGCGTGCGGATGCATTTCTGGCAGGTCGTCACCCGCTTGCGGGGAGGGGTCACTTCTCCGGTAAAATACTTCTTCATGGGTGCCATTCCGGAATTGATCAGCAGAAGACTTTTATCATCTCTGGGGATCAGCGGAAAGCTCGGCAGGCGCAGGTGTCCTTTTGATTCAAAAAAGGACAGATACTTTTCTCTCAATTCATTCAATCCGGTCCATTTCATATGTTTCACCTTTTCCTTTTTTAGCTTGCCGCAAAAAAACGGACCCCCTCGCCTATGGGACGAAAGAATCCGTGTTACCACCCAAATTGCCCTGCGCCCTCGGCGCAAAGCCACTCAAAGACCGTAACGAGGTCTGGACGCTGCGTTTTTCGCAGAGCTCCGAGTTGGCCAGAACAGCCTGTCATGGGGATATTTCACCAGTGCTCCCCTCTCTTGCATGACGGTTCCGTTCTTCTTCTCTTCACAGCAAACTGTATTTTTTTACCTCTTTATACTACCCCTTTTTCCCCGTTCTGTCAAGAGGAAATACGCACTTCCGGGGGAAATTGATTTTGTTGAAAAGAAGCCAGCGGCGGCTCGCCGGCTTGAAGTTAGCGTAAAATCATTCTGGGATTATTTGCAATAGGCTGTCAGAAGAAGATGGCCTGAAAATCCCGGGTCCAGCACCCCAAGGGCACTTCCGCTGGGCGCGTCACGCTGG
>CACYCG010000264.1 GCA_902772855.1 uncultured Ruminococcus sp. | reverse complement strand
GCGCCCAGCGGAAGTGCCCTTGGGGTGCTGGACCCGGGATTTTCAGGCGTCCTTCTTCTGACAGCCTTCTGCAAATAATCCCAGAAATATTTTACACCAACTCCGCCGGGGGGAAACCCTTTTTCCGGGGGAAAACCTTTTTAGAAAAAGGGTTATCCCCCGAGACCCCCTTCCTAAAAACCTGCATTTTAAGAAAGAGCAACAGCTTCGGGAAACCTGCCTGTCCGGGTTCAGCATATCGGCAAGCTGAACGTGTCGGCACGGATGGTTGGTATGCAAGAAAGAGTAAAATCCCCTCCCCCCAGCAGGAAAAACCGCAGGTACTTTGCATTGTGGGAAAAAACAGGAAAATTTTCGAAAAAATAAAGGTATTCCAGTTTTTTTGGCGTATAGTTATGATAGAAACGCCTTCAGCCGACAGCTTTGCCGCCGGCGTTGGTTTTTTCTGCGGGGTCCCCCCTCGCCGTTTTCCTGTGCAAAATAGGTATCATAGAAGAAGAAAATGACGGATTCTGGAATACGGAGGGAAAAACATGACGATTCGGGAAGAAACTCAGCGGCTGGAAGATATGATCCTGTCCCCCTTCGGGACCCGCTCCCAAAACAGCCGGGGACGGCTGCGCCCGGAAGAGGAATGCCCGGTGCGCACTGCTTTTCAGCGGGACCGGGACCGGGTCATCCACTCAAAGGCGTTCCGGCGGCTGAAGCATAAAACGCAGGTGTTTTTGTCCCCGGAAGGCGACCATTACCGCACCCGCCTGACCCATACGCTCGAGGTGGCGCAGATCGCCCGCACCGTGGCCCGTGCCTTGCGCTGGAATGAGGACCTGACCGAAGCGGTCGCTCTGGCGCATGATTTGGGGCACACCCCCTTCGGCCATGCCGGGGAAAGGGCGCTGAATGCGCTGGTGCCCGGAGGCTTCCGGCATTACGAGCAAAGCCTGCGGGTGGTGGACGTGCTTGAAAAAGACGGGCAGGGGCTGAACCTGACCGCCGAGACCCGCAGCGGCATCCTCTGCCATACCACCGGACAGGAAGCCGACACTCCCGAGGGACGGCTGGTGCGGATAGCAGACCGGATCGCCTACATCAATCACGATATCGATGACGCCGTGCGGGCGGGGATCATCAGCGAACAGGCCCTGCCGGAAGAGGTGCGTGAGGTGCTCGGGTCCAGTACGTCCCAACGCATCAATACCCTCGTGCTGTCGCTGATCGGCCATTCCAAGGAAGACTCGCTCTCTTTAGGGCCGGAGGTGCGGGAGGTGTTCGAGAGGCTGCAGCAGTTTATGTTTGCCAGTGTGTACTGCAACGATTCCGCCAAAAGCGAGGAACGAAAGGTTCCGCAGCTCATGGAGTTTTTATATGATTATTACACCGCTCACCCCGATGCGATGCCGCCGGAATATCGGCAGACAGCCGTTCGGGAAGGAAACGAACGGGCTGTCTGCGATCATTTAGCCGGGATGACCGACCGCTATGCCGTGGAACAGTTCAAGCGTTTCTTTGTGCCCCGTTCCTGGGTGGGCTTTCGCTGAAAGGAGGGATCTGCTTGGCGATCCCGGACGAGTTTATTCAGGAATTAAAGGCAAGGACCGATATTGCAGAGGTGATCTCGTCCTATGTGCAGCTCAAACGCTCCGGAAGAAGCATGATGGGCCTGTGCCCCTTTCATTCCGAGCGTTCCCCGTCCTTCAGCGTGAACCGGGAAAACGGCTATTTTCACTGCTTCGGCTGCGGGGCCGGCGGGGACGTCATCACCTTTATTCGCAAGATCGAAAACATGGATTATGTGGAAGCGGTCACTCTGCTCGCACAAAGAGCCGGGATGACCGTTCCGGAAAATACCACAGACAGCGGCCTCGGACAGCTCAAGGTTCGTATCTGCGAACTGAACCGGGAAGCCGCCCGTTTTTATCACCGGCAGCTCTACAGCGAAAAAGGCAAAGAAGCCCTCTCCTACCTGCGGGGCAGGGGGCTGACAGAAAAAACCATCATTCATTTCGGGCTGGGGTATTCGCCTTCTTCCCGCTATGAACTGGTGAATTATCTTAAGGAAAAGGGCTTTTCTGCCAACGAAATGGTGCAGGCCAATGTGGCGGTGAAATCACAGAGAGGATATATCTTCGACCGCTTTTCCGACCGGGTGATGTTCCCGATCATCGACCTGAAAGGGCAGGTCATCGCTTTCGGCGGGCGCATTATGAGCGACGTAAAGCCGAAATACCTCAATACCTCCGACACGCCGGTGTTCAATAAAAGCCGGAACCTTTTTTCTCTTCAGCTTGCCAAAAACAAAGCAGGCGGACGGCTGATCTTAGTGGAAGGCTATATGGACGTGATCGCCCTGCATCAGGCGGGGTTTGAAGGCGCCGTGGCCACGCTGGGGACAGCCCTGACGGAAGAGCAGGCGATGCTGATGAAAAAATATGCGGAGGAAGTCGTCGTTTGCTATGACGCCGACGCTGCCGGGCAAAAAGCGACCGAACGGGCCCTCCCGCTCCTGCGGAAAGCCGGGGTGCGGGTGCGGGTGCTGAGGATCCCCAGCGGAAAAGACCCCGATGAGTTTATGCGCTCCTACGGGGAACAGGGACCTGCCCGGTTCGGAATGCTGATCGAGCGTTCCGGGAATGATATGGATTACCGGCTGTCTCTGCTGCGCTCGTCTTTTCATTTGGAGATCCCGGAGCAAAGGGTGGAATACCTCACCCGCTGCGCCGAGCTTCTGTCCCGGCTGGAAAACCCGGTGGAGCAGGATGTGTACCTGTCCCGGCTGGCAGAGGAAACCGGCGTGGAGAAAAGCGCCATCCGGCGGCTGGTGCAGAAAGAATCCGGCGCCCGCGCCAAAAAAGAACAGCGCACTTCCCAGCGGCAGGTGCAGCTGCAGGCAGGCGGCCGCACCGACCGTCTGAATACCGAAAAAGCCGGCAGGCTGAGGGGGGCCAATGCCGAGGAAGCGCTGCTGGCGCTGATGCTGCTGGAGCCGGACGCTGCCGCTCTGATCGTGCAGAAGCTGACGCCCGACGGGTTTGTCACCAGCTTTAACCGCCGCATCTATCAGGTGATGCACCAGCGGGTGCTCGAAGGAAAAGAAGTGTCGCTGATGGACCTGTCCTCGCAGCTTTCGCCGGAAGAAATGAGCCGGCTGGCTCAGATCGCGGACAGGCGTCCGAGAGAAAACGATCCCCTCTCGGCGGCCGGGGTCTATCTGGGGATCTTGGAAGAGGAAAGGGGACGCATGACAAGGGAACAGATCGCTTCGGCAGACGAAGAGACTCTGCGGGAAGAAATAGAACGTCTGCGCAGAAAAAAACAATAGGCCGTTCTGCGGCGAGCCTGAAAAAAAGCGGAGATAAACGATAGGGAGGAACAAGAATGAGCACGCAAGGCGAAAAAAAGGATATTCTGACCGAACTGCTGGAACTCGGGCGCACCAAAGGAAAACTGACGGGGAAAGATATTTTTGATTGGACAGGAGAAGCCACTCTCGATGCGGATCAGATCGAAAAGATCTGCCAGTCGCTGGGGGAAGCGGGGATCGAAGTTATTGACGAAACGGAAGATACGTTTTTAGAGGAGGAGATCGGGAATCTCTCCGAAGAAACCGAAACACAGCCGCTGTCGGAGGGCAGCGTTTCCGCCGATGATCCGGTGCGGATCTACCTCAAGGAGATCGGCCGCATTCCGCTGCTGACGCATGAAGAAGAAAACGAACTGGCCGAGCGGATCCTGCAGAGGGACGAAGAGGCCGCCTCCCGCCTGGTGGAAGCCAATCTGCGGCTGGTCGTCAGTATTGCCAAGCGGTATTTAGGAAGGGGAATGCAGTTTCTGGATCTCATTCAGGAAGGAAACTTAGGGCTGATGAAAGCAGTGGAAAAGTTTGATTCCAAAAAAGGCTTCAAGTTTTCCACCTACGCCACCTGGTGGATCCGCCAATCCATCACCCGGGCCATCGCCGACCAGTCCCGCACCATCCGTATCCCCGTGCACATGGGAGAGACCATCAATAAGGTCAAAAAAGCTACCAGCGTTCTGCTGCATGAAACCGGCCGGGAACCCACCACCGAAGACATCGCCGCCTATTTGGGAATGCCGGAAGAGCGGGTGCGGGAGGCCGTCAAAGCCGCACTGGAACCGGTTTCTCTGGAAACGCCCATCGGCGAGGAAGAGGACAGCCACTTGGGGGATTTCATCAAGGACGACACCACGCTGACACCGATGGACGCCGCTTCCCAGGCGATGCTGCGGGAACAGTTGGCCTCTGTTCTGTCCACGCTGACCCCGAGGGAGGAAAAGGTGATCCGCCTTCGGTTCGGATTGGACGACGGAGTGCCAAGAACGCTGGAAGAAGTGGGAGAAGTGTTCGATGTGACCCGGGAACGGATCCGTCAGATCGAAGCCAAAGCCCTGCGGAAACTCCGCCACCCCAGCCGCAGCAAAAAGCTGAAATAAGAAGGCACAAAAATGGGACCGGCAGCTTGCCGACTGATGCGCCGGGGAGACCGGTCCGGAAGGCGCTGCTTTCGCCGAATGCTTTGCACGGACG
>CACYCG010000263.1 GCA_902772855.1 uncultured Ruminococcus sp. | reverse complement strand
GGTGTAAAATATTTCTGGGATTATTTGCAGAAGGCTGTCAGAAGAAGGACGCCTGAAAATCCCGGGTCCAGCGTCACGCTGGCGCTGAAAAAAAGAAGGTTGACAAAATCAAAAACAGTGGTATAATACATAGTACAATGAATATCGGATTGCCGTGAAAAGGAAGCGGAACCTGCAGATGTATGCTGACAGAGAACGACGGTCGCTGGCTGGAAGCCGTTGAAGCTGCGCAGGAACCGACACCGCCTTGGAGCACTGGACGAATGCCTTTGGCTTAAGTCACAGCGGCTGACCACCGTTAGAGGGTTTGAGACGTTAGTCCCGTGAGCGGCCTTGTGCCGGAAATCAGGGTGGAACCGTGGAGCTATTTGCCCCGCCCCTTTGCGAGAAATCGCAGGAGGCGGGGTTTTTTGACGTTGACGGCATAACCGATAGCAATAACAGGGAGGAATAAAAATGATTCAGGTAACCTTGAAGGGCGGCGTGGTCCGGGAATACGAAAACGGTATTACGGCAGCCGAAGTAGCAAAATCTTTGGGGGCGGGGCTGTACAAATCGGCCTGTGCCTGCCGGGTGGACGGAGAGGTAAAAGATCTTCGCACCGTCTTAGAGCAGGATTGTGCGCTGGATATTCTGACATTTGACGACAAAGACGGTCAGAAAGCCTTCTGGCATACTACTTCTCATATTCTGGCACAGGCAGTGAAACGTCTTTTCCCGACGGCTAAATTTGCCATCGGACCGGCCATTGACAACGGCTTCTATTACGATTTTGATGTGGAAAAACCGTTTTCCCCCGAAGATTTGGAAAAGATCACAGCGGAAATGAAAAAAATCGTAAAAGAAGGGTTTGAGATCGAGCGGTTTTTACTGCCGCCTGAGGAAGCAGTGGCCCTGCTGGAGCAAATGGAAGAGCCGTATAAAGTGGAGCTTTGCCGGGAACATACCGACAAAGGAGAGCCCATCAGCTTTTATCGTCAGGGAGAGTTTACCGATCTTTGCGCCGGTCCGCACCTGATGAATGTGTCCGCTGTGAAAGCTGTCAAACTGACGGCGTGCACGGGCGCCTATTGGAGAGGGGACAGCAAAAACGCCCAGCTTTGCCGGGTGTACGGCGTGTCTTTCCCGAAAGCATCGCAGTTGGAAGAGCACCTGAAAATGCTCGAAGAAGCAAAAATGCGGGATCATAATAAGATCGGACGAGAGCTGGAATATTTTACAACGGTGGATTATGTGGGGCAGGGACTGCCGATCCTGCTGCCGAAGGGCGCGCGGGTCATTCAACTGCTGCAGCGCTGGGTAGAAGATGTGGAGCAGAGCAAAGGCTGCCAGTTGACCAAAACACCGCTTTTTGCCAAACGGGAGCTGTACAAAATTTCCGGCCACTGGGATCATTATCTGGACGGTATGTTCGTGTTAGGGGATCCCGATGATGAAACGAAGGAATGCTTTGCCCTGCGTCCCATGACCTGTCCGTTCCAGTATCAGGTCTTTCTGAACAAGCAGCGCTCTTATCGGGAACTGCCCATGCGGCTGACGGAAACCTCAACGCTGTTCAGAAACGAGGCTTCCGGTGAAATGCACGGCCTGATCCGTGTGCGCCAGTTTACGATTTCAGAAGGTCATTATATTCTTCGTCCCGATCAGTTGGAAGAGGAATTCAGAGGCTGTCTGGAACTGGCAAAGTATTTTCTGGATACGGTCGGACTGCTTGAAAACTGCTCGTTCCGTTTTTCTCAGTGGGATCCGAAAAACCCCAATAATAAATATGAGGGCACGGCTGAACAGTGGAATCACGCTCAGAATGCTATGAAGCGGATCCTGGACGATATCGGTCTTGAGTACGAGATCGGCATTGATGAAGCCGCTTTCTACGGGCCGAAACTGGATATCCAGTATAAGAACGTATACGGGAAAGAGGATACGATCGTAACCATTCAGATCGATATGCTGCTGGCGGAAAAATTCGGAATGTATTACATTGATTCCGACAATACCAAAAAGCTGCCTTATATCATTCATCGGACTTCTTTGGGCTGCTTTGAGCGGACGCTGGCCTATATGCTGGAGCGTTTTGCCGGTGCCCTGCCCATGTGGCTGATGCCGGAGCAGGTGCGGATCATGCCGATGAACGATAGTCTGGCGCCGAAAGCTCAGGAAATCGAATCCAGACTGCTTTCTGCCGGTATTCGCTGCACGACCGATTTTCGCAACGAAAAAATCGGCTACAAGATCCGGGAAGCCCAGTTGGAAAAGATTCCCTATATGCTGGTCATCGGCCAGAAGGAAATCGAGGAAGGAACGGTTTCCGTTCGTTCCCGGAAAAACGTCAATATGGGCACCATGCCGCTGGATGAGTTCATTTCCATGGCTTTGGAAGAGATCAATACCAAAAAAAGAGACTGATGCAAACAGCAAAAATGCCGGCCGGCGAAAAGCGGAAAACCGTTTTTCGCCGGCCGGTGCGGTTTGAGGGGCTAAGACAAAAGAATCGTTCCTGCCGAAGAGATTTTCATTGTATTGATGGGGTCGGAAAAAAAGAAAAAAAGCAAATAGCCTAACAGCAAAGCGGAAAAAATGACCGACCAGATCAGAAAGGCCCGATAGACTGCCTTTTGATTGCGGTTGGTGGCGGAGCGGAAGGACAGAATCAGAGCGGTCAGCAGATTGACGCCCGGAATCATCAATACGAGCTGCATCCAGAAAACGGTTGCGGTCTGCAGGGGAGCCTCCGGGTCCCGGTGGGTGCCATCGGGCAAAAAAACCAACTCCGGCGGCGTCTGGGCGGACTGTTTCAAAAGCTGCAGCGCCCGTTTGTGAGCCTCCCGGTCCATTTTCTCTTTTTGCGCTTGTGTGAATACTTTCCGGAACGGAGGCTGATACAGGGCTTCCAGTTCCGTTTGGGTTTTCTCTTTCCGATAGATCTCCTCCGCTAATTCGCAGACGATCCCTTTTCCCACGGGCAGCGCTGTTGTCGTTTCTCCCGGCAGGCGGGCATCGGTTCGTATCGAGCCGCCGAAAGGGGAGGTGGAAGCGGCAGAGGAGGGTCCGGCTGAGTCCGGATGAGCCTCTGCGGGTGCAGCGTGGCTGTTGTCCGGGCCGGTTTCGTCCGGCGATGCGGCTGAAGGTCTTTTTTTCTTCCTGCGGCTTTCTTCCCGGCTTTCCGGCCAGAGGGCCGAAGTGCCGTCAACGGGAAACATACTTTCGGTTTCAGAAACAAAAAGGTCGCAGCTTTTCAAAATATAAATCCCCCAATTCACATGAATCACCACAGGGAGTTTTCAAAGCCGCCAGAGGGCTGTTATTTGGAAAGGTCATTCATGACGAGGCCGGTGATCAGCTTCGGGTAAAAATAGGTGGATTTCTGGGGCATTTTTTCTCCGGCCGCTGCTACATCACGAATTTCCTCCACTCTTGTCGGGTTGAGCAGGAAGGCGCACTGTGCCTGACCGCTGTGCACCTGTGCGATGGCTTCTTCCGTTTTTTTCACATAGGTCAGATTGATCTGTTGCGCCATGTTTTCGGCGTCAATGCCGAACAGCCGCTCCAGCACCAGACTATGCAGTACGGATACATCCAGCCGGCAGTAAGCCCTGCTTTTTCCGGGGAGCAGGCTTTCCATCACGCTTTCGTCCCGCAGGACCAACAGCTTGATGGCGCTGTTCGTATACAGCACAAAGGCCTTTTTCCCGTTTGCATATTGTTCGGCAAGGCAGGTTTCAATGGCTTCTTCAGAGGGGCAGTCCGTTATGTCGAAATAGTCCGCACATTTGCTCAGCAAAGCCTGCAGATCGAAGGAGGGAAGATCGTGCAGGACCCGATGAGTCGGAAGCACCAGCAGTCCCGGATGCTCCATGTCGACCAGCATCATCATCACATAGTCTTCTCCGCCCGTTCCGATGTGGTTTTCCCGGCAGTAGTTGCGGTAGTTCAGAGCGGTCTCATACCGATGATGGCCATCGGCAATATAAAGTTTTTTCTCTGCAAAGGCGCTGCAGACAGCATCGACAGAGCTTTCGTCGGAAACGATCCAGAGCCGGTGGGTTACCTGTTCTCCATCGGTCAGTTCCAGATCCGGCGCAGCCTGTGACAGCTCATCCAGCATGGCTGTGATCTCATGCTGTTCATCGTTGAAAAGAGAGTAAATCTGGCTGAAATTGCATCCGGTGGCTTTCATCAGGTTAAAACGATCTTCTTTGGCTTTGGAAAGCGTTTCCTCATGAGGAAGGATGATCCCTTTGGAGAACTCTTCTATCTTTACCCGTCCGATCACTCCCTTGAAGCTTCTGGTGATCCCTCCGACAGTAAACTCCTCTTCGTAGATATACAAAGAAGGTTTTTCTTCAATCTGCAGAATGCCGCATTCCAGCCAGGATTCAAGCGTTTCGCCGGCGGTTGCATAAGGTGTTTCTCCTTTGGGCAATTCCAGACGGATAATGTTGTGAGGGTTTTGCTGCAGATAGGCGCAGCGCTGCTCTTCGCTGATAATGTCGTAAGGCGGACAGACCAATTCGTCAATGTTTCCCGCATTTTTGCACCGGAACCGCAGTCCTTTGTAGGGTTTCACTTCTGCCATAATGACTCTCCTTTTTCCATTCTTTTTCTTTCCGGCGTCTGTCTGACATGATCGCCGGTGCTTCTGCGTTCCTGTCTTCCGAAAAAGCAGGAACGATTCTATTGTAATCGTTCGGGAGTATAATGTCAATGGCAATTTCTCACCGACCAGCGAGGATGCGCCCGAAGGAAGCGCCCTCTGGGGTACCGGACCCCGGTCTTTTCAGATCTTCTCCTGTTGCAAAAAATCAGGAATGCTGTGCTTCCATAATGGGCAAAATGCCGGGAATCAGAAAAAGAAACAAACCACCGCCTTTCCGTTCTGATTTCATTGACTTCCTGTGGTGTGGAAACAGTATAGCGCAAGGAAACCGAAAAAGAGTAAGAAGCCTGTCAGGATGAAGACGGAAATCTTATCCGGGAGTAAGGAAGGAACAGAAAAAAGGGACATCCGGAATCCGGCGTCTGCGCTGTTGATGCCGGTATCCTGCAATTATTGACGATAGTTTTCAAAAGGACCATGCTTGAAAATCCCGGGTGCAGCTTCGCTGGCCGTTGGTGTAAAATATTTCTGGGATTATTTGCAGAAGGCTGTCAGAAGAAGGACACCTGAAAAACCCGGGTCCAGCACCCCAAGGGCACTTCCGCTGGGCGCACCACGCCGCTGACCTTTGCAAGACTTTTAGCGTTTCCATTGACTGTAAGCCCCG
>CACYCG010000262.1 GCA_902772855.1 uncultured Ruminococcus sp. | reverse complement strand
TGGCCGTCGACGAAGAAACGACGGCTTCTGCCCGAGAAGAACCGCCTGCCCTTTATACCGAGAAGCTGCCCTTCAGAAAAACGAAAATTAGAAGAACAACCCGAAACACCGCCCATAAAACCATCTTGGCATTCTGCCAGTCTTTCAACAGCGTAACGACAGAAGAACACCCTCAAAAACGAGATTATTATTCACTATTCATTCTTCATTATTCGTTATTCATTGAGCTGGCGCAGCCAGCGTTTCTCCCGGCCCCCTGCCTGAGCTTGCAACTAAAGAGAAAGGGTCAACTTCCGAAAACCTGCCATAGAACAGCATTATTCTTTATTATTTGCTGCTCGGCGGCGGCAGTGTGACGCCCCCGGCGGCCAGAGGCGTTTTCATTCCTATTTTGAAAATTGATTTCCGTGTTCGGACGGTCCGGCGTTTGTGCGCCGGGCCGCTTTTTTGTGGGGCGGCCTGTCATATGAAGCGGAGTGAATCCATATATATGCCTATACCGAAGCAGCGTGGTGCGAAGCTGTCGGACAGAAAGCAGCCCTCAGTAAACAGGATAAGGAGAGGATTTGTCGTGGAATATGTAGTCAGAACAGAAGAACGGGCGGTGTGCCTGCGGCAGCCGGATATGGTGGAGGAACAGCCTGTCGACCTGGATATCACCCTTCCGGATTATTGCCCCGATGTGCAGCGGATTTTGAAATGCCGCCTCTGTCCCGCCATCACGTCCCGGTCCATCACCGGAGACCGGCTGGACGTGGAGGGAAGGGCTGTGGTGAAGGTGTATTATCTCGATGCCCGCCGGAAAAGCGTGCGCCTGTGTGAGCACAGCAGTCCCTTTTCCTGCTCGTTCCCGCTGAAAGGGGCTTCTCCGGACACCGTGGCCCGGGTGCGTCTGCGGCAGGAATACCTGAACTGCCGGGCGCTCGGTCCCCGGCGGCTGGATATCCACGGGGCGTTTTCCGTCATCGCCTCCGTTTGTTCCAAAGGGATCGGACAGTATCCGGTTGGCATGGACGGCGCCGACATCCGCCTGAAAACCCGGAATACGTCGCTGAGCTGTCTGAGCGGCCTCGGGCAGCAGCCGTTTTCCGTCAGCGAGGTGCTGGACGTGGGCAAGGGAAAGCCCTCTCCGGTGACTATTTTGCGCTCCGATTTCCGGTTTTTGCCGGGGGAGCACCGGGCCATTGAAGACAAACTGATGCTCCGGGGAGAAGCGGTCCTGTCTGTTCTGTACACGACCGACCCCGAAACCGGCGGCACCGACCATATGACCTTTCACATCCCGGTCAGTCAGGTGATCGATGCCGGGGGAATCGGGGAGGACACGCAGAATGATATCCGGGTGGATATTCTGTATTATGACGTTTCCCTGAAATCTGAATACGATGAAAACAGCACCCTCATCACCCTTGACGCCCGCCTGTGCGCCACGGTGGAAGCCTATGCCAAAGAGGAGCTGCCCCTGATAGAGGATGCCTATTCCACCGAATACGACCTGCAGCTTTCCCGCAGCCCGGTCACGGTGGAGCAGCTTTTGTGCCAGGCGGATATGACCTGCTCTGTCAAAGAGGATATGGCCCCCGCTGAAGGAACGGTCACTTCGGTCGCTGACCTCTGGTGCGAAACGCTCAGTATGATCACTTCCTGCGAAAACAACCGCCTCACCGTGCGGGGCAAAGCGGTTTTCTGCCTGTTCGGGGAGGGCGCCCAGGGAGAGCCGTTTTACACGGAAAAGGCGGTGGATTTGGAAACCGGCATGGCGCTTCCGGAAGGGAGCGGAGAAGCGGCGCCGCATCTGCAGGCGGAAGTCGTTGGGATCCAGTATGTCATCAGCGGAGAAAAAAGCGTTTCGGTGAAGGCGGATGTGCAGATTTGCGGCACTATCTTCCGTCAGGTGACCGAACCGATGATCACGGCAGCTCTCAGCAGCGAAGACCGGAAACGGGAAAAGGATGAAGCGGCGCTGACGCTGTATTATGCCGAAGCGGGAGAAAGCCTGTGGGACATCGCCCGCCGCTACGGGACTTCGGCGGAATCCATCATGCAGGCCAATGAATTTACAGAGCCATGCACCCCCAGCCGGGGCATGATCTTTGTGCCGATGTAAGGGGGAGACACCATGGAAGAAAGAACGATTTACAGCGACATGGCCAGAAGGACCAAAGGCGCTGTGTATATTGGCGTTGTCGGCCCGGTGAGAACGGGAAAATCCACGCTGATCAAGCGGTTTATGGACACGCTGGTGATCCCGCATATGGAAGATGAGGCGCTTCGGGAGCGGGCCAACGACGAGCTGCCCCAATCGGCTGCCGGCCGAACGATCATGACAACGGAGCCGAAGTTCATTCCGGAAGAAGCGTTTGAGATCCGTCTGCCCGGGGAAGTGAGCTTCCGGGTGAGAATGATCGATTGTGTGGGCTATATCGTTCCCAGCGCCATCGGATATATCGAAGGGGAAGAACCCCGCATGGTGAAAACCCCGTGGTTTGACAAAGAGATCCCCTTCCATATGGCGGCGGAGCTGGGCACGAAAAAGGTGATCACAGAGCATTCCACCATCGGGCTGGTAGTGACCACGGATGGTTCCATCAGCGACCTGCCCCGGGAGGAATATCGGGAAGCGGAAGAGCGGGTCATTCGGGAGCTGCAGGAGATCAACAAGCCGTTTATCGTCCTGCTCAACAGCCTGCACCCGGACGCTCCGGAAACGATCCAATTGGCACAAGAAATGGAAAAACGCTACGGTGTGCCGATCGAGCGGGTTAGCTGCGCCGATCTGACGGATGAGGAGATCTGCCGGATCTTAGGGCGGGTGCTGCTGGAGTTTCCGGTGAAAGAGATCCGGATCCAACTGCCCCGCTGGGTCATGGACCTGCAGCGGGACCATCCGCTTCGCAGCAGTTTGCAGCAGGCGATCCGGCAGGCTTCTCAGGGGGCCGAAAAGCTGCGGCAGGTCAGCACGATGGCGGACGAGATTGCCCGCTGCGAAGCGGTGGAGACAGCGGAAACCTGCAGTGCCGACCTGGGCAGCGGCTGCACGAGAATGAACATTACCCTCAAGCCGCATTTGTTTTATGAGGTGCTGCGGGAGAAAACCGGGCTGGCCATCGGAGACGAAGCACAGCTTCTGCGGGCGGTGACGGAACTTTCCGAAATGAAGCAGCGCCTCAGCCGGGTGGAAGAGGCATATCGGGATGTATCGGACACCGGCTACGGCATTGTGATGCCCTCTATGGAGGAACTCACCCTCGAAGAACCGGAGATCATCCGTCAGGGCGGCCGCTATGGGATCCGCCTGCGGGCGACGGCCCCATCGGTGCATATGATGAAAACCAACATCCAAACGGAGATCACCCCCATTGTCGGCTCCGAGCAGCAGTCGGAGGAGCTGATCGCCTATCTGCTCAAGGAGTTTGAGGAGGACCCCTCGAAGATCTGGGAGTCCAATATTTTCGGAAAATCCCTGCACGAACTGGTCAACGAGGGCCTGCACAACAAACTCAGCCGTATGCCTTCCGACGCTCAGAACAAAGTCAAAGAAACTGTCGAACGCATCATCAACGACGGCTGCAACGGGCTGATCTGCATCATCCTCTGACCGGCCGGGGCAGCGCCGCCGCGCTGGGCGGAAGTGCCCTTGGGGTGCGCCGACCGAGCCGGCAGGCGGAAACGCCGGCTGCGCCAGCTCAATGAATAACGAATAATGAAGAATAATCTCGATTTTGAGGGTGTTCTTCTGTCGTTACGCTGTTGAAAGACTGGCAGGATGCCGAGATGGTTTTATGGGCTGTGTTTCAGGTTGTTCTTCGAGTTTGGGTTTTTCTGAAGGGCAGGCAGAAGAAAGGCCCCCTCCGGGAGGGGGCTGGCGGCGCAGCCGACTGGGGGAGCCGATAGAAGGGCAGCTTCTCGGTA
>CACYCG010000261.1 GCA_902772855.1 uncultured Ruminococcus sp. | reverse complement strand
CAAGCCCCGGAAGGGGGTCTGGGGGAGAATCCCCCAGATACGGGGTGCAGCGCCGCCGCTGCCGCTGGGGGGGAGATTGACAAAAATGTCGAAGCGTGCTATAATGGCAGACGAAATAACTTATCCCGAGAGACTGAGGGAACAGGCCCTGTGACGTCCGACAACCTACCCGAAAGGGCAAGGTGCCAAATCCTGCGGTTCGACCGAAAGATGAGCGAAATAGAGAAGCCGTCCGGTCCTGCCGGGCGGCATTTTTTTATTGCTGCCGGGAAACGGGAAGAAAAGAAAGGAAAATGAAAATGGAAAACTATCTCTTCACTTCTGAATCTGTTACGGAAGGTCATCCGGACAAAGTCTGCGACCAGATCTCCGACGCCGTGCTGGATGCCTACCTCAGAAAAGACCCCCGCGCCCATGTGGCGTGTGAGGTGACGGCCTCCAAAGGGCTGATCCATATCATGGGGGAGATCGCCTCTTCCGTGAGCGTGGATATTGACCGGATCGCCCGCAGCGTTATCTGCTCCATTGGCTATAACAGCGAGGAAAGCGGTTTTGACGGCAATAACTGCGCCATCATCTCCTCCCTGACAGCCCAGTCTCCCGACATTATGATGGGCGTGGACCGTTCCTCCGAATACCGGGAAGGAGCGCAGGAATCTCTGAACCGGATCGGCGCCGGAGACCAGGGCATTATGTTCGGCTACGCCTGCACGGAGACGCCGGAACTCATGCCGCTGCCCATCTCGTTGGCGCACAGCCTGGCCAAACGGCTGACCAAAGTCAGAAAAGACGGCACCCTCCCGTATCTTCGTCCCGATGGAAAAACGCAGGTGACGGTGGAATACCAGGACGGCCGCCCGGTGCGGATCGACACCGTGCTGATTTCCACCCAGCACGGACCGCAGGTGAGCATTGAAACCATCCGCAGCGACCTCATTACCCATGTGATCAAGCCGACCCTTCCGGAAAAAATGATGGACGAAAACACCTCCGTTCTGGTCAACCCCACCGGACGCTTTGTGGCGGGCGGTCCGGCAGCGGATACCGGGCTGACGGGCCGGAAGATCATCGTGGACACCTACGGCGGCTATTCCCGTCACGGCGGCGGGGCTTTTTCCGGAAAGGACCCCACGAAAGTGGACCGTTCCGCTGCCTACGCTGCCCGGTATGCTGCCAAAAACATCGTGGCGGCAGGGCTTGCGGAAAAATGTGAGGTGCAGCTGGCCTATGCTATCGGAGTCGCCAATCCTGTGTCGGTCATGGTGGAGACCTTCGGCACCGGTAAGCTCCCGCAGGAGGCCCTTGCGAACCTCGTGCGCCGCTTCTTCGACCTGCGTCCGGCGGCCATTATTGAACGCTTCCATCTCGACCGCCCCATGTATCAGGCGCTGGCGGCCTATGGCCATATGGGAAGAGAAGACCTGAACGCACCGTGGGAAGCGGTGGATATGGCCCAGGCGCTGCGTCAGGCGGCATCTGAAGCGGCAAAATAAACCGGCCCGCCGCTTTTGAAAACCGATGGAAAGGGGAGAAGCCTGTGAAAGCTGTCTGGAACTTTATCCGAAAAGAGCCCATGCTGCCGGTGTCGGCTTTGGCGGCGCTTCTGTCTCTTTTCATCACTCCGCCCACACCGGCGCTTTTGTCCGATATCGACTGGCGCACGTTAGCTACGCTGTTTATGATGCTCACCGTGCTGGAGGGCTTCAAAAAAGAAAACATTTTCCGCCCGGTGCTGCAGCTTTCCGGGCGAATCGGAACGATGGCGGGGCTGTCGCTGTTTTTGGTGTTTTCGGTTTTCTTCACCTCGATGTTTGTCACCAATGACGTGTCCCTTATCATTTTTGTTCCGCTGACCATTATTTTGTTCCGGGCGGGGGATAAGGAAAAGTTCATCCTCCCGGTCATCACGATGGAAAACATCGCCGCCATCCGGGGGTCCATGCTGACCCCCTTCGGCAGTCCGCAGAATCTGTTCATTTATGGCCGCAGCGGGGTGTCGGCGCTGGAGTTTGTGGGCTATATGTTTCCGCTGTGGCTGCTGTCGGGCGTGCTGATCGTGGGGTTCGTGCTCGCCCTGTACTGGAAGGACATCCGCATGAAAACGGACATCCAGAACACTTCCTGCGCCGGGGAATGGCTCCCGGAGCGCCGGGCGCACCGGGCGGCTTATGCGGTGATGTTCCTGCTGGTGATCGCTGTGATCGTCAGCCGCACAGAGTATTATCTTCCGGTGGCGGCTGTTGTGGCGGGGTCGGTGCTAATCGTGGACAAAACGATTTTAGCGAAAACCGATTACGTCCTCCTGCTGACCTTCGGGTGCTTTTTTGTGTTTTCGTCTTCGGTGGCAGGCAATCAGGAAATTGCCTCCTTCCTGCGGGAAGCGGTGAGGGGACATGAATATGCGTGGAGCATCCTGCTCAGTCAGGTCATTTCCAACGTCCCGGCGGCCATCGTCCTCTATCCGTTTTCAGAAAACACCGGGGCGCTGCTGTACGGACTGGATTCCGCCGGGCTTTGCTCGGTCATCGGTTCGCTGGCTTCGGTCATCAATTATCGTATTTATGTGCGGGAATATCCGGGAAAGAGCAAACAGTTCTTTCTCGTGTTCACCCTGCTGAGTTTGGCGTTTTTTGCGCTGGTGGCTGTTCCGGGCTATTTCCTGAGCCAGCAGCGGGTGCTGTAAGTCCGCTGTGCCCGGTTTATAGTAGGCGACAAAAATATTCTTACTTAGAGTGATGTCCGAAGGGGTGTGGGGGCGACCGGAAAGCCCCCACAGTCAGCCTAT
>CACYCG010000260.1 GCA_902772855.1 uncultured Ruminococcus sp. | reverse complement strand
TCCAAAGTGTTTCGCGCTCTGCGGAGCGCGACCAGAGACTCCGTCTCTGGACTCTGCCACCCTTTGAAAAGGGTGGACGGAAACTTTTCCCTCCTTTGCAAGAATTTTAACAGCAGAATACGGCTGATAATCCCGGGGGACAGAGCCGCCGCTGGCTTCTTTTTACAAAATTGATTTTCTTGAAAAACATGGTTTATCTATGGACGGAACCATGGTTCTATGCTATAATAAAACAAAGCATCCCTCCCGGATGGGAGGGGATAGAATCGGAGGGGTACGGTTTATGAATGTGACATTGTTGGGCTGCGGCCGCTGGGGGTCTTTTATCGGGTGGTATCTGGATAAGATCGGGCATAACGTGACCATCTGGGGCTTGTCTGATGCGCCTCAGTTTATCGAATTGAAGGAGACACGCAAAAACAATATGCTGTCGTTCCGGGATTCTATTACTTTTACGGATGATTTAGAGCAGGCGGTCAGCAGCGCCGAAGTGATGATCATTTCCATCAGTTCTCAGGCCCTGCGCGGATTTATCCAGCGGGTAGCCGCACTGGATATCCGGGGAAAGAAGATCGTCCTGTGCATGAAAGGGATCGAAACCGGCACCGGCTGCCGGCTGACGCAGATCGTGGAGGAATACGTCCCGCAGGAGACCCCCGTGGCCATCTGGGTCGGCCCCGGCCATCCGCAGGATTTCAGCAAAGGGATCCCGAACTGCATGGTGATCGATTCCCGCCACGAGGAACTCAAAGATTTTCTGATCGACCGCTTTTCCAGCAGCCTGATCCGTTTTTATCGGGGCAACGACCTGATCGGGAGCGAGATCGGGGCAGCCGCCAAAAACACCATCGGCATCGCCGCCGGAATGCTGGACGGCCTGTGCGTTTCCTCCCTGAAAGGCGCCCTCATGTCCCGGGGGACCAGGGAAGTGGCGCGCCTCATCAAGGCGATGGGCGGCAACGAACTGTCCGCCTACGGACTTTGCCATTTAGGGGATTATGAAGCGACCCTGTTTTCCCCCTACAGCCACAACCGCCGCTTTGGGGAGAGCTTTGTGAAAGGCGAGCCCTACACCCTGCTGGCCGAAGGCGTAGACACCACCAAGGCGCTGGTCCTGCTTGGCGAAAAATATCAGGTGGACCTCCCCATCTGCCGGGGCGTCAATAACGTCATAGAAGGCCGCCTGCAGGCGCAGGATGCCCTCAAGGGACTGTTTGACCGCTCCATTAAAACAGAGTTCTGATGCCGCTGAAAAAGGCTGCCGTGTTTTGCGGCAGCCTTTTGTACAGGACGAAAAAAGGGCAGGGACAGCCAGAAGGCGCCCTGCCGGGGGGTTAGTCGCTGGTTTCAGTTTTCAGCAGGCATAAACGGTTTTTTTCCTTGAATCCCGTTTTGGCCCACAGCTTCATAGCGGAAACGTTCCCCACATGGGTGTACAGAATGGGAGACAGGGACTGGCTGCGAACCTGCCGGACGATGAAGGAGCTGAGCTGATAGCCGTACCCTTTGCGGCGTTCTTCTTTCCGCACCGCCACGGATTTGACACGGGCAAAGGCGTCGGTCCGGTTGCCGATGACGATGTTCCCGATGATTTTCCCGTTTCGCACCAGCACATACATATCGGCTTCCAAATATTCCTTCAGCTTGCGTTCAAACTTCTCCTGCCAGTGAAATTCTTCTTTGAGGGAAGAATAAAAGGAGCGCACCATCTCCACCTGCCCGGCATCGTCCCGGTCCAGCAGGAAGATGGATTCTTCTTCCGGAAGCTGCGGGGACACCGGCAGACTTTCCCGCTCATAGGTCATGACCGCTAAGGAAAGCTCGTCTTTGATGACGTAGTTGATGTCAGAAGAAGCGATGGCGTACAGGTCGGAAAAGGCGGGAGCAATATCGTATTTGAGGTAGATCTCCGCTTTGGGGATTTGACGGTCCCGGAGAAAGCGGCAGATATCGATCAGGCGGTTGGTATCCTCCTTGAGAATGGAAGAAGTCCAGATCCACACCCTCGGACTGCCGGGCATATGCATCAGAATCACGCTTTTGTGGTCAGAAAACAATTCAAACCCGCTGTCAAAACGGGCGGATTCGATCGCATTGAACAACAGGGAATCCGTGTTATATTCTTTGCTTTGAAAGATGACGTCATCTCCCTGGATCTTTTCCAGCAGCATGGCCATACTCATCCCTCCCAACAAAGATAACTTGTCCGGCGCCTGCCGGACCGTATGGTCATATCGGTTTTATTTTACTCCATTTTCAAGGGAATTGCAAGAATCTGTTTTGTTTTTTTGCGAAAAAAGAGTTTTCTTTTTTCGCCGTATCGTGTATAATGAAAAAGAATCAGGAATGATCAAGGAAAGAGGAGAAAAACATGGTCCAACAAAGATTGACGGTCCTGCATCCGGAAGGGCTTCATATGCGTCCGGCCGCAAAGTTTGTGGAAGTAATGGGCACCTTTGACTGCGACGTCACCATCGTCACCAAAGACGGCAAGGTCAATGCCAAAAGTATTCTGAGTATTATGGCCGCCTGCATCAAATGCGGCGCAGAGATCGACGTCATCTGCGAAGGCAGCGACGAACAGGAAGCCATGCACAAAGCCGCCGCCCTCATCCGGGGAGAGGAGGGCTGACCGTGAGGCGTCCTTCCTCCGCCCGTTCGGGAAAGCCTTCCGAATCGTTTTTAGCGGGGGCGCTGCTGGCGGTTGTGGGCGGGTATTTAGACGTGTACACCTACCTTTCCAGAGGACAGGTGTTTGCCAACGCCCAGACCGGGAACGTGGTGCTGCTGTCGATTTATCTTGCCTCGGGAGACGTTCTGAGGGCGCTGTTTTATGTTCCGCCCATCGCCGCCTTCCTCATCGGCATTTTCGTGGCGGAATGGCTGCACCGCTTTGAAGGCCGCACCTTTCTGCACTGGCGGCAGTATGTCATCCTGCTGGAATTGCTGGTAGTGGTGCTGGTGGGGCTCATGCCCTGCTCTCAGCCGGATGCCCCCTACAACAATACGATAGCCAATGTGCTGGTGTCTTTTGTCTGTTCGCTGCAGGTGCAGAGCTTCCGGCGCATCCGGGGCATTACCTGTGCAACGACCATGTGCACGGGCAACCTTCGCAGCGGCGCCGACTGCTTCATTTCCTTCTGGAATACCAAGGACCGTTCGCAGCTTCACGCTGCGCTGAAATATTTCGGCATCGTCTTCTTTTTCATGATCGGCGCCGCTGTTTCCACCTACCTGACCCGCCTGTGGGGGGAGCACGCTGTGCTGTGCTGCGCTGTCGGCTTGGTGCCAGTGCTGCTGATGATGTTTGACTTTCCCCAAAAGAAAACCCCATGAAAAACCATTCCGAACAAGGAGGGCATCTGGATGACGCAAAAAGAAAGAATGCTCGCAGGCCTGCTGTATAACACCCGTGACCCGCAGCTTCAGCAGGACGCAGCCCGGTCCCGGCAGCTCACCCGGCTGTTTAATACGACCACCGAGGAGCAGAAAGAATACCGGATACAGCTTTTGAAACAGCTTTTCCGCAGCACCGGAGAAAAGATCTGGATCGAGCCGCCGTTTCGCTGCGATTTCGGCTGCCATATCTCCATCGGGGAACGGTTCTACGCTAATTTTGACTGCATTATTTTAGACGTGGCTGAGGTGAAAATTGGGGACAACTGCCTGTTCGGGCCGAGGGTCTGTGTGTACACCCCGGTCCACCCGTTTGACGCAGCCATCCGGAACACGGGGCTGGAGATCGGAAAGCCGGTCACGATCGGAAACAACGTCTGGATCGGCGGCAGTGCGGTCATCAATCCCGGGGTGACGATCGGGGACAACACCATCATCGGCTCCGGGTCGGTG
>CACYCG010000259.1 GCA_902772855.1 uncultured Ruminococcus sp. | reverse complement strand
CCTGCCCTTTATACGGAGAAGCTGCCCTTCAGAAAAACGAAAACCACAAGAACAACCTCAAAGCAGCGTGACGCTGCTGCCGCCGCTGCCTTCTTTTAACAAAATTGATTTCCTTGCTTAGGGTGCGACCGACGTTGCTTTTTGAAAGATTTATGGTATAATGAAAATAACGATCATCGGAAATCATTCCATCAAAGGAGGGTCCAATTATGAAACGTTCTTTCAGGCGCTCCCTTGGGGCTGCGCTGTCCGTGCTGCTGCTGTCCTCTTCCTTCACTCCTGTTCCGGTCTACGCCCTTCCCCCCGGCGGGGAAGAGGCGGCCATCTGCCTTTCCCCGGAAGACCCCGCCTCAGATAAGGTGGAATGCCTTTTGTCGGCCCCTTCGGGGATCGGGATGGCTCTTTCGGGCGAGTCTGTGACCGTTTCTTCTGATGAAGGCGGGCAGCTTCGCTATTATGCCGTTCCCGGAGAAACCGTGACCCTGACGGTCACAGCGGAAGAAGGCTATGCCCCCGGAGAGATCCTCTGCGGCGGCGAGAGGCTCGGGACCGGGGAAGGAAGCTATTCTTTTGAGATGCCGCAAGCTCCTGTTCAGGTGCAGGCCCAGCGGCTTTATACGGTGCCGGTCGTCACCGGCGCAGGGCTGTCGCTTTCCTTCCGGGTGCAGACCAACGTCTATCTGCAGCTTCCCGCAGGAGCCGATGCGTCCGGGTACGGGATCCTGCTGCAGGGCCCGAATGACGCCGATCCCCTTGGCACTCCCCTGCGGGTGTCCGACCTTCCGTTTGTGGAGGGACACGGCTACCAGATCAGCTATCGCTTCAGCGCCCGGCAAATGGAAGAAACTTCGTCCTTTTCCCTGTACGACCGCACCGGCACCTGCCTGCCGATGTTTACCCTCTCGGAAGACGGGACCCTGTCGGATGACACCCTTTGTTTTTCCTACAGTGTCAGCCGCTACCTCGATGCCGTGGAGACCCTGGACGACAGCTACGCTTCCCTGAAAAACGTCGGCCAGGCGCTGCGGCAGTACGGCGTGTTTGCCCGCCGGTATTTTTATGGGGATACTTCTGATGTTGTTATTCCCGAAGCATTTCAGGCTGTCACCGCAGAGACTTTCTACCCGGCTCGGATGCGAACCAGCGCCGGGTTTGATGCGGAAGCCATCGGCTACTGCGGGATGTCGCTGGTGCTGAAATCGGAGAGTACCATGCGGCTGTATTTTTCCAAAGAGCCGACCGGTCTTTCCGTTCTGAAGCCGGACGGCACGCCCGTTTCCTTTGTGAGCGGGACCCGAAACGGCTATTATACCGTTGACATCCCGCACATTTCCCCGAACGAACTGCAGACCATGTACACCTTCGTGTTCCCGGATGCGGGCACGCTGACAGCCTCCCCCTGGAGTTACGCCTATTTAGTGCTCTCCGGCGAAACGGCGGACGAAAACCTGATTTGCACGGCCAAAGCCTTGTATCTGTATTATCTCGCCACAGCCGCCTATTACGAAGAATGACCACCAAAAAACCCCCCTTTTCTGTTTCGGAAAAGGGGGGTTTCTTATCGCAGTGTCTGTAACAACAAAACTCAGGAAATAGACGGCAGAGAAGCAAATCCGGCGGCGAGGTCTTCATCGGTGGGAATGTAATCGCCCATCTCGCCATCGTTGTATTTCTGGTAGGCGACCAGGTCGAAATAGCCGGTTCCGGTCAGACCGAAGAGAATAGTCTTTTCTTCGCCGGTCTCCTTGCACTTCATGGCCTCGTCGATGGCCACACGGATGGCATGAGCGCTTTCCGGCGCCGGGAGAATGCCTTCAATGCGGGCAAACTGCTCGGCTGCTTCAAAGACGGAGGTCTGCTCCACGCTGGTTGCCTCCATATAGCCGTCATGGTAGAGCTGGCTCAGGGTCGTGGACATACCGTGGAAGCGCAGGCCGCCGGCGTGGTTGGCGGAGGGAATAAAGCCGGAGCCGAGGGTGTACATCTTTGCCAGCGGGCAGATCATGCCGGTGTCGCAGAAATCGTAAGCGAATTTGCCTCTGGTAAAGCTGGGGCAGGAAGCGGGCTCCACAGCGATGATGCGGTAATCTGCCTCGCCACGCAGCTTTTCACCCATGAAGGGGGAGATCAGGCCGCCCAGATTGGAGCCGCCGCCGGCGCAGCCGATGATGATGTCCGGCTTGATGCCGTACTTGTCCATGGCGATCTTGGTCTCGACGCCGATGACGGACTGATGCAGCAGCACCTGGTTGAGCACGCTGCCCAGCACGTATCTGTAGCCCTCGTTGGTAACGGCTGCCTCCACCGCTTCGGAGATAGCGCAGCCCAGAGAACCGGTGGTGCCGGGATGCTCTGCCAGAATCTTGCGGCCGACTTCCGTAGTATCGGAAGGCGAAGGGGTAACGGACGCGCCGTAGGTGCGCATGACCTCGCGGCGGAAAGGCTTCTGCTCGTAGCTGACCTTG
>CACYCG010000258.1 GCA_902772855.1 uncultured Ruminococcus sp. | reverse complement strand
TTTCCTTTTGCAAAGCGCCCGGGTACATATACTATCCCGCTTCGTTCTCCCCTTTTTTCTTAAAATGCAAGTTTTTAGGAAAGGGGTCCGGGGGCCAGCGGCGGCGCTGGTCCCATTATTTTCAGGCGTTCTTCTGCTCATTTCCTTTTGCAAAGCGCCCGGGTACATATACTATCCCGCTTCGTTCTCCCCTTTTTTTCTTAAAATGCAAGTTTTTAGGAAAGGGGTCCGGGGGATAACCCTTTTTCTAAAAAGGGTTTCCCCCGGCAGTGTTTCCCCCGGCGATGTTTCCCCCGGCAGCGAAGAAGCCGCAGCCGATTTCGGAGGGGGTGATGTCGCCGCAGGTGGCGTCGGCGAGGGCTTGGCGGAAGGCCGGTTCGCAGCGGGGCGGAAGGTGGAAGACCAGCCGGACCTGCGCTTCATACTCGGTTTTGTCCACTACGCCGCCCTTTTCTCCGATCAAGGAGGCAATCCGGCTGTAGCGGCTGTAATCGCAGACGATCTCCATCTGCAGACACGGCTCCATCGTGACGATCCCCCCGGCGGCGAGGGCGATGGAAGCCCCCCTGGAATAGGCCCGCACCAGCCCGCCGGCTCCGAGCAGGATCCCCCCGAAATAGCGGGTGACGACCACGCAGACGTCCGTTACGCCGGATTTTTGCAGGACGTCTAAGGTGGGGACGCCGGCGGTGCCGTGGGGTTCTCCGTCGTCGCTGAACCGCTGCACGCCGCCTTCCCGGAGAATATAGGCGTAAACGTTATGCGTGGCGTCCCAGTGTTTTTTCTTTTTTTCTTCAATGAAGGCCAGCGCCTGCGCTTCCGTGGTCACGGGGCAGACATACCCGATGAACCGGCTGCGCTGTTCCACAAATTCGTCCCGTCCGGGGCCTGCAACGGTTTTGTAAGCCGCTTCCATATTCCTCTCCTCCTTATTGGCAGAAAAATGGCGGCACTCTTTTGGCAAGAGGGCCGCCACTTCATGGTTTTGCCGGAATTACTTCTGACCAATACCATAACGCTTGTTAAATCTATCAGCACGTCCGCCAGTGTCCACCAGCTTCTGCCGACCGGTGAAGAACGGGTGGCATTTGGAGCAGATTTCAACACGGATGTTGCTTTTCGTAGAACCTGTTTCGATTACATTTCCGCAAGCGCAGGTAATAGTTGTCGGAGCATAATTCGGATGAATTTTCTCTTTCACGCAAGATTCACCTCTTTCAAATGCTAAATAACAGAAATCATTATAGCATACCCTCCTCCGGATTGCAAGGGGTTTGGGAAGTTTTTTTAGGAGCTTCTTCTTCTGTTGCTCCTTCCGGAAAAGGACAGAAAAATCCCTCTTCTCCGGGGAGAAGAGGGACGGGAAGCTTATTCAGCGGTTTTCGCCGGTGCAGTGCGGCTAAAAACAAGGGAGGGGTCAATGGTGAGCACCCACAGCGGCACGGCGATACAGATGGAAGAATAGCAGCCGGAAATCAGGCCGATCATCATGGGCAGCGCAAAGCTGATCATGGAGTCGATGTTATACACCAGCGACAGCACCAGCACAGCGCCGATAGCGACCAGCGTCGTAATGGTGGTGCAGATGGTACGCACCAGGCATTGATTCATGCTTGCATTGGCTACCTCTTTAATGGACACCTTGGGGCCCATCTTGCGGCGGTTTTCACGGATACGGTCGTAGATAACGATGGTATCGTTGACGGAATAACCGAGCACCATGAGGACTACGGCGATGAAATTGTCATCGAGCGACATCCGGAACATGGTGAAGGCAAAGTAGACGATGATCAGATCGTGCACCAGAGCCGCCACAGCCATGCAGCCGGCGGTCAGACCGCCGATCTTCTTGAAGCGGATGGCAATATAGGCGATGATCAGCACAGAAGCCAGCAGCACGGCGGCCAGACATTTGTAGAAGAAGTTGGCGCCTTTGGAGGCATCCACGGAGGAGGATTCTTCCACCTTGAAGTTGCTGTCGGGGAAGGCTTCCTGCATGGCTTTGGTGATCGTGTCCAGTTCGTCGACCGAAATCGCTTTGGCGCCGGTAAACTCAAGAGAAACGAGGTGGCTGTTGGAGTCAGCCGGAAGGAGGTTTTCACTGAAGGTGAAGGAGATCATGTCCTTTGTGGCGGCCTGCGCTTTGTCGCTGACCTCTTTTTCGGTCAGGTCTCCGCTGTAGCTGTATTTAACGATCGTGCCGCCGGTGAACTGAATGTCAATGCGGGTGGGGAAAACGAAGATGTTGATGAGCAGGCACACCAGCATGATCCCCAGAGAAATACCAAAGAAAATCGGAGCTTTTTTGATAAAGTCAATATGAAAAAACTGTCTCATGCCTTTTTCTTACCTCCGTACAATCTTTTATTTCTCAGGAACTTCAGCCCGGAAACCGACCGGAGCATCAGGCGGGAGGCGCCCACGCCCATGATGAAGTTGGCGATGACGCCGACTAAGAGCGTATAGCCGAAGGCGTAGATCAGACCGGTGGTGGAGACACCGAAGAGGATCGAGAAGATATTGGCCGGACCGAAGACGAGGATCAGGATGACCGACACGATAATAATGGTGATGTTGCCGTCGATGATGGCGGAAAGGCTCCCGCGGGTACCGCTGAGGATACAGCCGTCCAAGGTCTTGCCGGTCCAGAGTTCGTCTTTGATGCGTTCTGCGGTGATGATGTTTGCGTCAACGCCCATACCGATGGAAAGGATCATGCCGGCGATGCCGGGGATCGTCATGGTGAAGCTGGGGAAGACGGGGAAATAGCCGGAAACGGCGATGACGGAAATCGAGAGCTGACCGAGCAGGGCAAGGAACGCCACAAACCCGGGCACACGATACATGATGCACATGAACAGGAAGATAAAGGCCAGCGCCGCCAAGGCAGCGATCGCCATCGCCTGCAGGGCATAAGCGCCCAAAGAGGGGCTGATGGTGCCGTGGCTTTCCACTTTCAGATCAAAGGGAAGGGCACCGGCGTTGATTTTATTGGCCAGATCGGTGGCTTCTTCCACCGTGAAATCACCGGTGATGGAGGCCTTGCCGTCAGAAATGACCTGGTTGACGGTGGGGTAGGAGATCATCTGATTATCCATCCAGATCGAAATAGTCTGCCCATTATAGGTAGTGGTGGCTTCCTTGAATTTTTCCTTGCCGCTGTCTTTCATCTCCAGAGAAACGGCATAGCGGGACTTTTCGTTGTTATTATTGCTGGAAGTGTCCACATAGGCTCTGGCGCTCTGGATATCGGAGCCGTCGAGCAGGATCGTTTCGGCGGTTTCGCCGGTGGGATTGATCATGATCACGTCGCCGTTATCGTTG
>CACYCG010000257.1 GCA_902772855.1 uncultured Ruminococcus sp. | reverse complement strand
GCTTCCGGAAAGAAAAAAACCGGAAATGAGGAATAAGAACGATTATCCATAAAAAGCCCCCGGCACAAAGTCCTGAGATCAGGATCCTGTGCTGGGGGCGTGTTCTTTCTGAAGAGGGGGAGGAATTACGGTTCCGGGGTTTCTTTCAGGCACATCATCGCCACAGCGCCGCCGCGCTGACCGCCGCTGGCTCGGTGAGAATAAATCAGTTCGCTGCAGCATTTGGTGCAGATGTCGCTGATAGAAATATTGATGCTCATCAATCCGGCGTCCAGCAGCATCCGGCGATTGGTTTCCTTAAGGTCCACCAGATACTTTCCGTGTCCTAATGAGCGGGTGAAATAGGCGGGTTTCAATTCGGTCAAGGAAGCAAACTGCTCAAACACCGGGGTGTCCACTTCATAGCAGCAGGGGCCGATAGCGGGACCGACTACGGCGATAATATCCGAAGGGTCACAGCCGTATTCTTCCTCCATGCATTCCACCACCGCTTCTCCGATCTTTCCGATGGTACCTCTCCAGCCCGCATGGGCCAAAGCGATCACCTTTTGCTCCGGGTCGACGAAATACAGGGGCGTGCAGTCGGCATAATGCGTCACCAGCGTGACCCCCGGCTCGTTTGTCACCAGCGCATCCACACTTTCGATATCATGCGGCCGGGTGATGCCGATTCCCCAATCGGCCTTCGTCACCTTCCGCACAAACGTGTGGTGGTCCTGAGAGGAGCTGACTAAACTGTCAAACGAAAAACCGGCTGCCTGACAAAAACGGTGATAGTTTTCCATCACCTTTTCGGGGTCATCGCCTCGCTTGAAGTTCAGATTCATCGAGCGGAATGGTCCCTCGCTGACCCCGCCCAGACGAGTGGAAAAAGCGTGGTTCAAAAAGTCGTATTTCATCAAGGCGGGAAACTGCAGAAATCCAACGCCATCAACAATATTCAAAACGGTATTTTTACTGGAATAGATCATCTGCCTGCCCTCATTATATCATAAGAATGTAGCCCTATTCTACCGCAACCGGCAGAAAAATGCAATCCCTTTCCGAAAAAAGCCGAAGAAAAAACAAAAAAGGATCCCGCTCTACGAGTTTTTATGCTATAATAGGAGAGGTCGGGAGCGCTGCTTTCCCGATACACGTCCACATCGGGAGGATGCATATGTTCTTTACCAAAAAACTTTTTGGCAATTCTGTGGCGCCAAGCTGCGAATACTGCCGTTATTCCACCAAAAACGAAAGCGGTAAAACAGGCTGCCGCTACGGGACATTGTCCCTTGACGAACCCTGCGGGCGCTACACCTACGATCCTCTGAAACGGGAACCGAAGGTGCTGCCCGCCATGCCTGAATTTACCGCCGATGATTTCAAGCTCTGAGCAAATGCCGGAGCATTCTTATTTCTTCTTGCCGGCCGTTACCGTTTCTTCTGCCACTTCTTCCAGAACAGAAGTACAATGCGGGCAGCGGGTGGCTTTGATGTCGATCTCGCTGCAGCAGAAGAGGCACTTCTTGGTGGTCGGTTCCGCTGTGGGAGCGGGTTTTTTCGCCAAAGAAGAGAGCTTGTTGACCGCTTTGACCATCGCAAAGATGATAATGGCCATGATCAGGAAATTGATGATAGCCGCCGCAAAGTTCCCCAGTGCGATCGGGCCGACATTCAGGGCACCGGTCACTTTGGTGAAATCGGGCTGTTTGGTTTCCGGATTGATGATGTCCATCCCGGAAACAGTGGCGATGATCCAGCTTACGCCCGGCATGATCACATCGTTACACAAAGAGGTAACGATCGAGCCGAACGCTCCGCCGATGATGACACCGACTGCCAAATCCATCACGTTGCCGCGCATGACAAATTCTTTGAACTCCTGCATAAGTTTACCCATGGAAAAATCCCTCCGTCTAAATAATATACCTCATTATAACATGGATTTTGTAGAAAGTAAATATAATCTGGATGATTTTGTCAATATTTCTATAATTTTTATGAAAAATGCCCTTCCAAAAAAGCTGCCGGCGAAACGCACGGCAGCTTTTTTAAGACAGGAAGGAACGCAGGGGTCCTTCAGACGGATTTTTATTCGATTACACGAATCCAGCCGGCCGGCGCTTCGAGGCGGCCCATCTGGATGCCGGTCAGGGTATCGTAGAGCTTTTGGGTGATCGGGCCCATTTTTTCCATGCCGCTCGGGAAGCAGATCTCTTTGCCGTGGTCATTGATCTTTCCGACCGGGGAGATCACTGCCGCCGTGCCGCACAGACCGCATTCCGCAAAGTCCTTCACTTCATCGAAGAAGACCTCTCTTTCTTCCACTTCCAGCCCTAAATACTCTTTGGCAACCACCATCAGGGAACGGCGTGTAATGGAGGGAAGAATACTGTCGGATTTCGGGGTCACGACTTTATTGTCCTTGGTCACGAACAGGAAGTTAGCGCCGCCGGTTTCTTCCACCTTGGTGCGGGTGGCGGCATCGAGATACATATTCTCGGCAAACCCTTCCTCATGAGCGGTCACGATGGCATGAAGGCTCATAGCATAATTCAAGCCTGCTTTGATGAAGCCGGTGCCGTGGGGGGCTGCCCGGTCAAAATCACTGACTTTGATGGTCAGGGGCTTCACGCCGCCCTTGAAATAGGGGCCCACAGGCGTTGCAAATACTCTGAACTGGAAATCATCGGCCGGTTTCACGCCGATGACCGGATTGATGCCGAACATATAGGGCCGCAGATAGAGGGTGGCTCCGGTTCCGTAAGGAGGAACAAAATCCGCATTGGCCTTCACCGTCTGCACCACGGCATCCACAAAGCGGTCTTCCGGGAACACCGGCATTTCCATTCTTCTTGAGGAATTGGCTAATCTTTGAGCGTTCAGGTCGGGGCGGAACACCACGATTTTTCCATCCTCGGTGGTGTAGGCTTTCAGCCCCTCAAAAATCGTCTGAGCATACTGCAGCACACAGGCGCATTCGCTCATGGTGATCATATCGTCATCAATGATGGCGCCATCGTCCCATTTTCCGCCGGTGTAATTGCTTACATAGCGTTTGTCCGTTTTGATGTACCCAAAGCCAATATTGGCCCAATCAATATTTTTCTTTGCCATTTTCAGGACTTCCTTTCAAAAAAAGTACAGCTTTATTATAGTACCAAATAAAACACCTGTCAATATTTATCAAAAGATAAAAGCAAAGCTGCCTTCCTCAAAGCAGAAACAGTCTGAGAAAACGGTCAGCGATCAGGACCAGCAGAAAAACGCCCGCCAACAGGGAGATCAGCGACAGGATACTATTGGTTTTCCGGCTGCGCAGTGCCTGAACGAACATCAGCCCCGCCAGACAGGGCATAAAAACATTGTCGGCGTGTTCCATGAGGCCGGTGAGATACAGTATAGTGGCCCCCAGTATGACAGCGGACAGAATAAAGCCGATCGTTTGCAGTGCTTTGTTCATCAAATATCTCCTTTTGCAGAAAAAAGCAGCCGCTGATCATCATCAGCGGCTGCCGAACCATCAGAATGTCATTTTGTCAGCAATATAGTCTCTGAGCTTGTCGATAGCGATCCGCTCCTGCTGCATGGTATCCCGGTCACGAACGGTCACGCAGCCGTCTTCCACGCTCTCAAAGTCAAAGGTGATGCACAGCGGAGTGCCGATCTCATCCTGACGGCGATAGCGTTTGCCGATGGAACCGGTATCGTCATATTCCACCATAAAGTCTTTGGACAGCATTTCGTAGACCTTTTCGGCCTGCTCGCCTAACTTTTTGGAAAGGGGAAGAACCGCTGCCTTAATGGGGGCCAGCGCCGGATGCAGGTGCAGGACGACACGGGTATCCTTTTCATCCACGGTTTCCTCATCGTAGGCTTCCACCATCACCGCCAGGAAGAGTCTTTCCACGCCAAGGGACGGCTCGATAACATAGGGGATATAGCGTTCATTGGTGGTCGGGTCGAAGTATTCCAGGCTCTTTCCGCTGGTATTGATGTGCTGCGTCAGGTCGTAATCGGTGCGGTCTGCCACACCCCACAGTTCGCCCCAGCCGAAGGGGAAGAGGTATTCAAAGTCCGTAGTCGCCTTAGAATAGAAGCAAAGCTCTTCCGGATTATGATCCCTCAGCCGCAGGTTTTCTTCTTTAATGCCCAGAGAATACAGCCAATCCCGGCAGAAGCCTCTCCAATAGGAGAACCATTCTAAATCGGTTCCGGGTTTGCAGAAAAACTCCAGCTCCATCTGTTCAAATTCCCGCACCCGGAAAATAAAGTTTCCGGGAGTGATCTCGTTGCGGAAGGATTTACCGATCTGCGCCACGCCGAAGGGGATCTTCTTCCGGGTCGTCCGCTGGATATTGGCAAAGTTCACAAAAATGCCCTGAGCGGTCTCCGGACGGAGATAGAGCTCGTTTTTGCTGTCCTCGGTAACGCCCTGGAAGGTTTTGAACATCAGGTTGAACTGACGGATATCGGTAAAATTATGCTTGCCGCAGTTGGGGCAGGGAATGCTCTTTTCCCGGATGTAATCCATCATCTGCTGATTGGACCAGCCGGCCACATTGGTGCCGTCAAAATCCTCAATCAGATTATCGGCCCGGTGCCGGGTCTTGCACTCTTTGCAGTCCATCAGCGGGTCGGAAAAACCGCCCAGATGACCGGATGCAACCCAGGTCTGCGGGTTCATCAGGATGGCAGCGTCCAGCCCAACGTTATAGCGGTTTTCCTGCACGAACTTTTTCAGCCAGGCCGCTTTGATATTGGCTTTCAGCAAAGAACCGAGGGGACCGTAATCCCAGGTGTTGGCCAGCCCGCCGTAGATCTCGGAGCCGGGGTACACAAATCCTCTGCCTTTGCATAATGCAACGATTTTGTCCATGGTTTTTTCCGAATTTTTCATTTTAGTTCCTCCCAATGATCTGTCTGCAGCGGCATCTTTCCGGCTAATACCCGAAAGAACGCCTCAGAGAATGATTCTTATTGTACCACTTTTTTCTTCTTCCTGCAAGCCTTCCTTATCAGTTTTTCGGGTTTTTGCCGATTGGTTCGGAGTATCTTCCAAAAGGAAGCCCCCGATTCCTCTGGATCGGGGGCCGGAGCAGGTGCTTTAGCTGGTTTTGGAGGCTTCTTCTTGTTTCTGCATGGCTTCGGCCGCTTTCTCCTTCGCATGGCGGGCCGCCGCACGGGATTCTTCCTCGGCTTTCCGGGCCTCTTCCTCCGCTTCCTGCCGCTGTTTCTTTTTGACGGTGAAGATCACTTCTTTTTCCTCGAAATTGGAAGAAAGAGTATCCAGATCCTTGACCATATTTACCGATTTTGGCACGCTGATCAGAATAAAGCAGCAGCCGTTGTTCGGATAGGAAAGGCCGTCCCGCAGGACCCCGGTTTGTCGGTGCCCTTCAACCATCACCTTCATCCCGCCCCCCATCACATTCCGGCCGATTTTGATATAATCGACCTGATCGCCGAGCACTTCGTCTCCGGGGAACGCATCAATCAGGATGAACAGATTATGCTGCTGAAAGAACTCTTCATTGTAAGTCGACTGCAGTTTGTCCATTTTTTCATACATACGCTCAAACAGCATATTGACATAGAGGATATTAGTGGTGTCAGACTCATCGCTGTACCAATGGCTTTTTGTCAGCGTCAGTTGGCTCAGCATCGTCTGATATTCTCCAACGGAAGTCACGCCGCTCGGGAGTTCAAACAGCGCAGCCGGGTAGATATGCTCATAGGGGACGTTGATGTAATAGTGGTGATCCCGGTCTTCCGGTTCGGGGCGTTCCGTGAGAGAAAAGTAAATATAATTTGCTTCAATGTCGTTTTGGTTCATCTGAAGGGTCAGATAGCTGTATTGGAGCAGTATGCCGATGCAGAACGAATAGATCGTTAGGAACACCGGGATAGCCAGAGCGCTTTTTTTCCATTTCATAATAAAACTGACAAGGACAGCAATCCCGATAAACATCGAAGACACGACCAGATAGCCCACTTTATTGGGATTGGAAAGGCCGGTGAACGCTAAAATAAAGATGTCAAATAGAAACAATTCCACGCAAAGGATATTGGGAAGTTTTCGGTAGCGGTCAATTTTTTCCGATTGTTTTGTCCGCAGGATGGTGATGCCTCCGACCAGAAGAAGCAAGGCGCAGGCGGCTGCGGGAAGCAGGATATTCGGAAAATATCCGGAAGTAAAATCAAACAGGATCCGCAGGATCATCAGGACCGACCCTGCCGCCATCAGACCATAGAGGAACAGGGAGGTTTTTCGGGCGGCTGCTTCCAGCGGAAGAGGGTCATCTATTTCGACCGGATCGGAGTGATACTCATCATACTCCTGCTGAAAATCCTCATGCTGGGTGATCGCTTCTTCATTGTAGCCGGTGTAGAAGGACATTCGATAGGATTCCGGCTCTGACGGGGGATTGTTTTGTTTTTGGGGGAATGGATCGGGCATAGAAAAACCTCCTTGCAGGGTGGATTGAGAATATCGTACGCTTATTGTAGCATATCCCTTTGCACACTGCAACGAAAAAAACAAAATCATCTGTATTTTTCTTTTCCGACCCGAATTGCAATAGCAAGTTGAAACAAATTTGATTCTGTGGCAGAAAACCGAGAGCTTCTCGTAGGAGGAGCGGAGCGACGACG
>CACYCG010000256.1 GCA_902772855.1 uncultured Ruminococcus sp. | reverse complement strand
TTCTTTAAGTGTAAGCCCCGGAAGGGGGGCCGGGGAAACTCCCCCAGATACGGGTGCAGCGTCACGCTGCCGCTGGCCTTTGCAAGACACTGGGCGTCTTCTTTAAGTGTAAGCCCCGGAAGGGGGGTCCGGGGGAACTCCCCCGGATATGGGTCCAGCGTCACGCTGGAGCCCCCGGCGTTTCCGGCACGACTTCTCCGAGCACCTTTCCGATGGGGTCCCGGATGATGATGTCGGCACGGCCGTCATAGCCGGTTTCGCCTTTGTTGATGAGGACCATCGTCTTTCCACGGAAGTAATTCAGGAACCCGGCCGCCGGATAGACCACTAAGGAGGTGCCGCCCACGATCAGGACTTCCGCCTCCCGGATGGCCCGCACGGCATTTTCAACGGTTTCATCGTCGAGTCCTTCTTCATAGAGAACGACGTCCGGTTTGATGATGCCGCCGCAGGTGCAGCGGGGCACGCCGGTGCTTTCCATGATGGTTTCCACTCCGTAGAACCGGCGGCATTTCATGCAGTAATTTCTCATCACAGAACCGTGCAGTTCATAAACGGTTTTGCTCCCGGCGGCCTGATGCAGCCCGTCGATGTTCTGTGTGATGACCGCTTTCAGCTTTCCCTGCTGTTCCAGCCGGGCGAGGGCGAGATGGGCCGCATTGGGGCGGGCGGAGGGGCAAATCAGTTTTTCCCGGTAAAAATCGTAAAACTCCTGCGGGCGGGTCATGAAAAAGCTGTGGCTGATGATTGTTTCCGGGGGGTAGCGGTAGCGCTGGTGATACAGCCCGTCCACGCTGCGGAAATCCGGGATGCCGCTTTCGGTGGACACGCCGGCGCCTCCGAAGAAAACAATGCTGCTGCTGTTTTCGATGACTTTTTTCAGTTCTTCATACATGAGCATTCATCCTTTCTGCCTGATTTTTTGGGGCGATATGACAAAGAGGGACGCCCCGCAAAACGAGGACGTCCCCCTTATGGCTGTTGTGACCCGGCGCAAAGCCCCGGACGGATCATTCTCCGTCAATAGATTCCGTGGTGGTTGTCATCAGGTAAACCTTCTTGATGGCCGTTTCGTCCACGTCGATGGTGTATTTCTTGGAGAACTCTTCATACTTGGCCATGCGGTCCTCATAGCGTTTCGTGCTGTCCACCTGCAGCTCCCAGACCGGTCTGGTATTGCCCACAAAATACATGATGTGGTAGCCGTACTGCGTTTTGACAATGCCGGAATCGCCGCCCTTGCGGGTGGGGTCGAAGGTCCAGTCGTTGAAGGTGTCCACCATCTGTCCTTCATACACGTTTTCATACAGACCGCCGTTATCCTTGGAGCCGGGGTCTTCGGTGTATTTTTTAGCCAGCTCCGCAAAGCTGTTCTCGCTGGCTTCTCCGGATTTCCATTCGTCATAGATCTGCTGAGCGAGCGCTTTGGCTTCTGCATCGGTGCGGCTGTCGGAATCGGAAGAGGCTGTGCCGGAAGCGTCGCTCCCTTTGATGAGGATATGCCGCACGTTCTTGTAGGTGGAAGTATCTCGGTACGCCGGGTTGATCATCAGCACGGCGGTGTAGCCGGTGTCAGAAGAGATGATCGTGCTGTCGCCGGCTTTGCGGGCGCTGTCAAAGACCCATTTGCCGGTGTCGGTGTTCACTTCGTAGGAAGATTTGGTGTAAACAGTGGCCGTCACTTTTTCCTCCACGGCATTGTTGAAGGTGTCTTCCGTGACGGAGGGGTCGGAGGTGTCGGTGGTGATGGATACGAGCGAAGGATTGGACTTGAAATACTGCCGCAGGAAATCCTCAAATTCCGCCTGCGTGGTGCAGTTTTTCAGCCCCTCGGCATATTCCATCATTTTCTTTTTGGTTTCCTCGTCTTCTTTTGCGGAAGCATCGCCCGTAGGGGCAAACTGGAAGGTGTAGGCGCCGTAATCCGCATACTGGAACTGGGACTGGTGCGCATTGTAATAATCCTCGAGGTCCTTAGCGGAATAGGTGAAACCGTCATATACTTCCTGAGAATATTTGGAAGCAAGCAGGGACATTTCCTGCACGGCGGTGATGTCCGCTTTGGAAATGCCGGTGCCGTACACCTGAGTGATGTATTCATCCAGCGTCATGCTGGATTCAGCGGCCACGCTTTCCATCGCCGTGAAGTTTTCTTCCACGCTTTTCATGTCTTCATCCGTCAGCTTTACCCCGGCTGCCTGGGCGGCCTCGGCGAAGGTCATGATCTGCACCATATACTGCTGGGTCTGGTCCACGAAGTAATCCTGCCAGGTGATGTTTTCTTCCGGGCTGTAATACTGCTGATTCAGCGGCTGGGATTCGTCGATATAGGACGTGCCGTAGCTGTTGACAAAGCGCTGGTAGATCAGGTTGAACAGATGATTGACCACGGGATAGGTGAATTGGTAGTGGTCGGATTTGATGACTACGTTGTTTCCGAATTTGGTTTCAATGCTGTTTTCTATGACGGTGGAGGTGGAACCGGACACCTGACTGGAGCCGGAAGTCTGTCCGCCGCCGGTATTGCAGCCCGCTGCGGGGACGCAGGCAATCAGAAAACCGGCCAGAGCGGCAGCGGTGCATCGTTTTTGAAAAGAACCGAATGTTGACATATGATAACTCCTTTCAGCTCCGAAGAGCTATAGGGACAGTCTTTTGGGGACCGTCATTTTTCAAAACACCAATCCTATCATACCAAATCTTCCAAGTTTTTTCAACTATTATTTTCCTTTTCACCGGAATCTAACCAACCTTACAAAAATAAACAGGCATTTTCTTTCGTTTTCAACAAAATAAATCTATTAGCGGGCAGAAATGCTTGTGCCTCAGGTTCTTCTCCTGTCGTTACTTTGCTGAAGGGCCAACAGCCGCCGAGACGGTTTTCTGTCCTGCCCGAAAGAGTCATT
>CACYCG010000255.1 GCA_902772855.1 uncultured Ruminococcus sp. | reverse complement strand
GTTGGTGTAAAATATTTCTGGGATTATTTGCAAAAGGCTGTCAGAAGAAGGGCGCCTGAAAAACCCGGGTCCAGCGTCACGCTGGTTTGAAAAGGGTGGACGGAAACTTTGCTTTCCTTTGCAAGAGTTTTGGCGTCTTCTTTAGGTGCAAGCCCCGGAAGGGGGTCCGGGGGAGAATCCCCCAGATACGGGGTGCAGCGCCGCCGCTGCCGCTGGCGCGGTTGTCTTGCTTTTTGGGGCGGTTGATGGTATAATACAAAAGAAATATCAAAAGGAGTGCGGCGGTGATCATATGGCGGATAATCAGAAAAAGTTTCACCTTTCTCCCATGATACCACTGATTTTCGGAGTGGTGGTGGCAGTGGTTTGCGTGGTGGTGATGGTCGTGGCCCGGAATAACGGGATGGCGGACGAAACCTTCTACAACGCCTCTGCGGAGGTGAAGGCGGAATGCGTGGAAGCGACGATCTATACCTCCAACGAAAACGGGACGGCGCAGGAGCATTATAACCTGCTGCTGACGTACAGCTATCGGAACCGGGATTATGAAGCGCTTATTGACGAGACCACGCCGACCCTGAAGGGCGTTGATATTGGCGACACCGTTATGGTCCGCTGCCTGCGGGAAGACCCGCAGATCTGCCGCACGTCGGATTCCATCCCCTCCCAGATTTCTCTGTACATCACCTGTCTGGTGATCCTGCTGGCGGGGCTTCTGATAGCGGCGCTGAACCTGCGGACGATCCTTCGCAACCTTCACCCGGTGTATCAGAAGCTGGAACAGGAGGATATGGAACTGTATGCCGGAGATGGCACGGCTGCTCCCGGACAGGATCATCTGAGCGATACCTCCATTGACTACGCTGCCGGTGACACGTTCAGCGACCGGCTGATGGATACCTTCAGCGACCCCTTTGCCACCTACACCGGCTATGAAGAGGAGGGAGCGGGCACTCCTTCTGCGGAAACCCCTGCGTTTGACCCGAACCGGGGCTATTCGGCGCCCTCTCCGGATGAGGCGATGCCCGATTACGGGGACATCAATTCTCCGTTTGCCACAGCGCCCACTGGTCCGCTGGACCCGCGCACGACCTTCGACCCGAACCGGGGCTACGGAGACCCGGTTCCCGATGATGCTATGCCCGATTATGGCGACATCAACAGCCCTTTCCCCACGAGCACCTCTCCCTATCCCTATGACCCGACCAACCGATTTGGTCACAACTCTTAACAGGACGTTAAAGGAGAACCGTGTATGAGAATTGCCATTGTTTCGCCGAGAAAACACCCGGTCGTAGCGCTGATTATCGGCTTTTTGGTTACATTGTACGGAGGCGCTACCCTGCTTGTCAATTTTGTGGATCAGTCTTCAGAAGACGCTTTTATGGCGAACGCTGTTCCGTGGGAAGTGACCGTCGTCCAAGTGAAGGCGCAGAGTTCAAAAAGCGATTCTCTGTATGATGTCAGTGTTGTGTATTGGGTGGAGGACGCCAGCGGGGTCGACCGGCAGTACAGCACTGTGCTGAAAGACGTAGGTTCTGATGCTAAATACCTGTCCCCCGGCGATATCGGGGAGGCTTACATTGATCCGGCAAAGCCCGACGACTGCCGGCTGAGAACCCAAAAAGGCTCCCGGACGATCATATACATCATGTACGGCGTGATTACGGCGGTTGGCCTGGGAATGTTTTTGCCCGGGCTGATCAAGGTGATCATGGCAGCCCGCTCGTATAAAACCACGCTGCCTCCGCCTCCTGCGCCTATGGGCACCTACCAGTCCGATCCCTATGCCGCAGATTACAACTCCCCCTATCCTTCTGCTCCCCCGACCTATGGAATGCCGCCCTCAGACACGCCGCAGACTTCCGGCGGGGAACCTCTTCCGGCTTCTTTTGGCAGCGCCCTGCCCGCCTACGGCTCTGTGACGCCCTTGGACGGCCGCTCACCCGAAATATCGCCGTATTCTTCTTCCACGGCACATCCGGCTGGCAGCGGGGATTTCAGGATGGAAAACATCAGCTCCGGACAGGCTCCGCAGGTGCCCACCTACGGCGCACCCGGACAGGGTCCTGCCTACCGCTCTGACGCACAGGAAAATGCTCCGCAGGCATACCGGGCACAGGCCTCCGCTTCCTACGGCGCACCCGGACAGGGTCCCGCCTACCGTGCGGACGCACAGGAAAATGCCCCGCAGGCATACCGGGCACAGGCCCCCGCTTCCTATGGCGCACCCGCACAAGTCCCGATG
>CACYCG010000254.1 GCA_902772855.1 uncultured Ruminococcus sp. | reverse complement strand
TAATCTTTGTTTTTGGACATTATGCCCTCCTTGCTTTTTCCTTTTGTGTGGTGTAATTGCCTTTAACGCTTAAGTTGTTGGCATTGCTGGGGGCACTCCCCCAGATACGGGGTGCAGCGCCGCCGCTGCCGTCACGCTGCCTGGTTGAAATTTGGGAGGGAGCTGGTATAATAAAGATAGGAACCTTCGGCGGTGTGTTCGGGGGGGAGAATGGGAGGAGAAATAGATGATAGATGAACGGATCGACCACGGAACGGCGTTTGATTGGGGGAAGACCTCTCGGGAATATGCCCGCTGGCGGGATATTTATCCGCAGGCGTTTTATGAAATGATCCTGCGCCGGGGGCTTTGCCGGGACGGGCAGAAGGTGCTGGACGTGGGCACCGGGACCGGCGTGCTGCCGCGCCGCTTGTACCCCTATGGGGCCTGCTGGATTGGTGCCGACAGCTCTCCCGAACAGATCGAACAGGCGAAAAGACTTTCAGAGGGCATGAACATCGACTATGTGGCGCTTCCCACCGAAGAGCTGTCGTTTCCCGATGCTTCCTTTGACGTGATCACAGCGTGCCAGTGCTTTTGGTATTTCCGTCCGGAGATCGCTGCGCCGAAATTAGCGGGCTTTCTGAAACCTGGCGGAACGCTGTTGGTGCTGTATATGGCATGGCTCCCCTTTGAAGATGCCATCGCCGGGCAAAGCGAAGCGCTGGTGCTGCGCTATCATCCGCAGTGGACCGGCGGCGGGGAAACGATGCACCCCATCGGCATTCCGCCGGAATATGAAACGTATTTTGAGCTTGTGTATCATGAGGAGTTTCCGCTTCCCGTGCATTTTACCCGGGAAAGCTGGCACGGCCGCATGAAGGCGTGCCGGGGCGTGGGGGCCTCTCTTTCCAGGGAAAAACGAAAGCAGTGGGAAGAGGAACACCTGCGCCTGATGCAGCAGGTCCCGGAGGAATTTGACGTGCTGCATTATGCGGCGATGGCACAACTGAAAAAACGATCTGACGGTCGGGGGGATGAAAATGTACCGGATCCTGTTAGTGAAAGATGACCCCGCCATCCGGGAATTGATCGTCCATTCTTTTACCAAAAAAGAAAAGGGTGCTTTTGAAGCAGACACTGCCTCCGATGAACAGGAGGGGCTGGAAAAGCCTGGGAAAACCGTTTGATGTGCTGCTGCTCGATGTGATGCTGCCGGAGAGGGACGGCTTTGCCCTGTGCCGGGAGATCCGAAAAAACAGCGATGTGCCAATCAAAGTGAACCGATGACCAAAGCCGACCTGCGGCAGATCTGGCAGCCCTGTGTCCGGAAAGATAAAAGCCGCCATCGCCGGGGCACGGGGCTGGGGCTGTCCATTGTGCGCTCCATCCTCGACCCGCACAGGGTGCGCTGCGGGTTTACCATGAATGCGGATCGGCTGACCTTCACCGTCACCTTCTGCGGCAAAAAGCCCTGACCCCCTTTTGGAAATACTGGAAAAAAGCTGTGAAGGACCGGTTCCGGCCGGCCTCTTCACAGCTTTTGTTTTGAGCGGATGATTACTTTTTCTTTTTCTTCTTTTTCTTTCTCGGTTTCGGTGCGGACGGCTCGGCGGGAGCGGTTTTGCTCAGGGTGACAGCTTCTTTCTGAGCGCCCTTTTTAGCTCCTTTGGCAGCGGCTGTTTCCACGGCAGCGCCGTCTTCATAGGCGACCGCCTTGTCGAACAAAGCCTTAACGTCCTTGCCGGGTTCCTTGGTGATCAGGGTGGTGACCACGGCGATGATCAGTCCGGCGATAAAACCGGGCGCCAGTTCGTAGATATTGGTGTTGGTGAGCATGGTGCCGTAGGTTTCGCCGGTGCTGGTCAGCAGGAGCATCCAGGCAATATCCACCACAGCGCCGCCGGTGATGCCGGCCACAGCGCCCTTGAAGGTAAAGCGCTTCCAGAACAGGCTTAGCAGGATGGAGGGCCCGATGGCTGCGCCGAAAATGCCCCAGGCATTGGACACAAGCGCCATAATAGAACCGGAGTTGGGGTTGGAAGCGATGAACAGCGCCACCAGAGCGACACCCAGCACCACAAAACGGCCGATCCACTGCATTTCCTTGTCATTCGCCTTGTTTTTGCGAAAAATGGGCTTGTACACGTCGCTGGCAAAGGAGGAGGAAGCCGACAGGAGCTGGCTGTCAGCCGTGCTCATGGAAGCCGCCAACACAGCGGAGAGCAGAATGCCGGACATTACGCTGGGGAAGATCTTTCTGACCATCGTGATGAACACGAGGGAGTTGTCTGAAGTTTCTTTGTCAAACCCGAGATACATCAATCCGACAATGCCGATGGCCGCCGCAAACAGAACGATAAAGGCCGTCCAGCAAATGCCGATGGCAGCGGATTTTTTCATTTCCTTCTGCGAACGGATGGACATGAAGCGGATGATGATATGCGGCATTCCGAAATAGCCGAAGCCCCAGGCCAGCCCGGAAACGATGTCCTGCCAGCTTGTAAACAGGTTCCAGTAATTGTCCACGGGGACCGCTACGTCGGCAAGAGAGTGGATGTGCGAGAAATCCACAGCGCCCATGGCAAAGATCGGGGCAATCAGCATTCCGCCGAAAATCAGCATTCCCTGGAAAAAGTCTGTCCAGCAAACCGCCGAAAAACCGCCGAGGAAGGTATAGCTGACGATGATGAGCGCCGCTAAATACATAGCCACCTGTGCATCCATGCCGATGACCGTCTGGAACAGGGTGCCGCAGGCCTTGAGGCTGGAGGCGGAGTAGACGGTGTACGCCAGCAGGAAAACGATCGCGCAGATCACCTGCAGCGCTTTGGATTTAGACAGGAAACGGTTGGTCAGGTACTGCGGGATGGTGATGGAGTCGTTGGCCACGATGGAAAACTTTCTCAGCCGGGGCGCTTCGAGCAGCCAGCTGATGGTGTAGCCGAGCACCAGACCGATCGGGATCCAAAGCTGCCCCAGACCGAGGGCATAAATGGAAGTGGGAAGACCCATGAGCACCCAGGCGCTCATATCCGAAGCGCCGGCCGACAAAGCGGTTACCCAGGGGCCCATTTGGCGGCCGCCGAGAAAATAGGTTTTTTCTCCGCCGCTTTTCGTTTTTACGAAAAAGAAAATACCTATCCCGAGCATGAACAGCAGGTAAATAATGAATACGCTGATCTCAGCCCAGTCTAATGTTAAGGGACCCAATGTTAAAACCTCCTATAAAAAATGTTGGGAAAGTGGAAACACTTTGTCATTATAGCACAGTAAAGGATAAAAATAAAGCACGTTTGTCGATTTTTCTGTGAAAAATCAAAAAATCACGGATTTTTTCGCCCCGTTTCCCGGAAATAATCCCCCTGCACGATCTGTCTGCGCCTGAGTTCCCGCTGGATATGGTTGAGAACGGCCCGTTTGTTCCGGCTCCACAGGGGGGAGAGCAGGCTTTCTTTGCTGCCGTCCCCGGTCAGGCGGTGGATGACCATTTCCCCCGGAAGGCGGGAAATGATCCCCGCCACGGTGCGGACGTATTCTTCTTCCGTCAGCGGCACATACTCGCCCCGCTCATACAAAGCGGCCAGTCCCGTTCCCTTAAGCACATGGAGAAGGTGGATCTTAATGCCGTCCGAATGCATTTGTCCGATATGTTCCGCCGTGGCGAAGGCGTCCTCTTCCCCTTCTCCCGGCAGTCCCGCGATCATATGGGTGATCACTTCAGCGCCGATGCCGTGGAGCTGCCGCACGGCTTCATCGTACACCCGGGTGGGATAACAGCGGTTGATGCGCCGGGCCGTGGCGTCGGAGGCTGTCTGCAGGCCCAGCTCCACCCAGAGAGGCTTTTCTTTTGCCAATTCTTCGAGCACCTGAAGCTGTTCCCTTCCTAAACAATCCGGCCGGGTGGCGATGGACAGCACGGCGATGTCCTCCCGCCGGATGACAGGGGTATACAGCGCCCGCAGCGCAGGAGCGGGGGCGTAGGTGTTGGTGAAGGACTGGTAATAGGCGATGAAGCGGCTGCCCTGATATTTAGAGGAAATGAGCGCTTTGGCGGCGTCGATCTGTTCGTTCAGGGGAAGGGAGGAGGGAGCGGCAAACTCACCGGCCCCCTGTGCGGAGCAAAACAAACACCCCGCAGAAGACAGCGTCCCGTCCCGATTGGGACAGGTCAGGCCGCTTTGAAGGGTGAGTTTATAGAGTTTTTCGCCGAACCTCTCCTTCAGCATAGCGTCAAAGGAATGATAGCGCCTGCCGTTCCACATCACGATCCTGTCCTTTCCGGCAACTCATCGGCTGATGGCTCCATTGTGATCCGCCCACCTGATGAAAAGAAGGCGGCCCGGAGGGGCGAAATCCCGCCGCCAAATAGCACTGCCGGGCGGGAGCGTTTTCCGCAAAAACCCCCAGCACCACCTGTTGGGCGTGCAGGTGTTCAAACGCATATCCGAGCGCCTGATGAACCATCCAGAGCCCAAGCCCCCGTCCCCGGGCCTCGGGCGCCACGATGACCAGCCCCAGCCGCTGAGCAAAGGCTTTTTCGCTGACCGGACAGAAAGCAAAAAAACCGGTCAGCTTTCCGTTTTCCCACAGGCAGACCGGGTGAAGCCGCTGCCAGGGCTCCAGATCGTACCCCTCCCCCCGCACAAGGCGGCGCAGGTCTTCTCCGCAGGGCTTTTTCAGCGGCAGGCAGCCGCCGCTCCATAAAAAAAGCTCCTGGGGGCTGTGGACCCAGGAAACGATGACATCGGCATCTTCCGGCCGAAAATGCTGCAAATACCGCATAAAAAAGCCTCCTTAACAAGATAAAACTGCGGCAGAAGAGGTGTTCTGCCGCAGCCGGTGCCAAAGGGAACGATCAATCCTGAGGATAGAAGTTTTCTTTTTCCACGCCGCAGAGAGGGCAGGTCCAATCATCGGGAACGTCCTCAAAGGGAGTGTTCGGAGCGATTCCGTGATCGGGGTCGCCATCGAGGGGCTCATACACATACCCGCACACGCCGCACACATACTTTTTCATACCGTCACAGCCTCCTTTCTTCCAATATTTCACCGGGACCTTTCAGCCGAACGCCCGGAGAACAGTACCTTAAGTATACCGCAACCTCTCAAAAAAGTCAACCACCAGGCAGCGGCAGCGTGACGCTGCACCCATATCCGGGGGATTCTCCCCCGGACCCCCTTCCGGGGCTTGAGCTTGATGAAGACGCTAAAAGTTTTGCAAAGGAAAGCAAAGTTTCGGTCCAGCCTTTTCAAACCAGCGGCGGCGCTGGACCCCGGGATTGTCAGCCGTCTTCTTCTGTTA
>CACYCG010000253.1 GCA_902772855.1 uncultured Ruminococcus sp. | reverse complement strand
GGCGGATGACATACAAGATCAGGAGGAAGCCTCTTCCTCAGCGCGGAATGCGTAGGGGTCGTTGACACGGGTCATTTCCTGAGAACCGATGACGATCTTGTCCCCGGAAAGGGTGTAGGTCAGGGGGTCCGCATCGATCACTTTTCCGGAAATATTACAGATCCGGGGGATAATAGCATGGTCGGGAGCGGTGTAGGAACCACGGATGTCATATTCTTCCGACAGCATCCTTAACTCTCCGTCTTTTGTAAACGTATAGGTAAAGCTCCCGTCTGATGTGCCGGCGTCATACAGCCAGATCCCGCACAATTCTTCCGGGATGACCGCATTTTCAATCGGTTCGATGACATACTCTTCACTTGCTTCCAGACAGGGAATAATATATTCATAGGCACCGTCCCGGAAGACCCGGTCGTAATGCTCTTTGCGGTAGGCTTCCTCATCGGAAGAAGCGGTATCCTTTGGCATGAACATCCCGCTCTTATCGGTCAGCAGCAGTTTTTTCCCGGTAAAGCTGTTCCCCTCAAAGGAAAAGCCAAACTCTCCGCTGATACGTTGATACGGCATTTCCAGATTGGTAATGCTGATGGTAAACGTGGGGTCGGAACTATCTTTTCCTTCATAGTAGGTTTCGAGCAGGGTCACGCCGCCGTTATGCAGACGAAGACGGTGGTCGTCTTCCATCGTGATGTACACGTCGACCGGTTCGGCAGACTCCGATTTCTGATAATGCAGGTGCCAGGTGTTTTTCAGGCTGGTATCAAAAAAGGCTTTCCAGCAGCCGAAAAAACCGGCAGAAGCCACTAAGATCCCGGCCGCCATATACAGCGGACCCCGATAGTATTTCTTTGCTTTTGGCCGTTTAGCGGGATGGGGAGCCTCTTGGAGGGTGAACTCAACGGGCGTTTCTGACTGTCCGTCTTCTTCCCCGGCAATGTCGGAAAGATACTCCTGCAGCTTTTCTTCTTCCTCCATACAATACCTCCTTGCAACAGGTTCCATTTCATTGTAGCGTACTTTTGACTTCAATACAAGGGGCTTTTCCGTTTTTTTCTTGAAATACTTGTAAAAACAGGAAAGAAAAACCAGCGCCATAGAAATATTCCACAAAAAACTTCCGTCTTGATAAGAATAGTTCGTAAGGGAAAAGCCAAAAAGTGACCGCAACCATGAAACTATCTGTTGAAACAGGAAGAAAAATATGGTATGATATGATTGTATCAATGGATACGAGTGAATGATTCCAAGTACAGGGGGTTTTTTGATGAACGTCAATTCTTCTTATACGATGTGGCTTGAAAATGCCCGGGATGATGAAGATCTGGTCAAAGAGCTTCAGTCAATCAGCGGGAATGATAAAGAGATCTATGAGCGCTTTTATACGCAGCTCAAATTCGGAACGGCTGGCCTGAGAGGTGTGATCGGAGCCGGAACCAACCGCATGAATATCTACACCGTTCGCCGTGCCACGCAGGGACTGGCCAATTTCCTGAAAAAATCCTGCAGCGCACCTTCTGTGGCGATCTCCTATGATTCCCGCATCAAGGGCGTTTTATTTGCCAGAGAAGCGGCCAGGGTGTTAGCGGCCAATGGCGTAAAAGTGTATCTGAGCACCGAACTGCAGCCCACACCGGTGGTGTCCTTCTGCGTGCGGGAGCTGAAAGCGGATGCGGGCATTATGGTGACGGCGTCCCATAATCCTGCGAAATATAACGGCTACAAATGCTACAGCAGCGATGGCTGTCAGATGACCGATGTGTCCGCAGGCAAGGTATTTGATGAAATCGAACAGGTCGATTATTTCAACGGCGACATCAAGCTGGCCGATTTTGAAGAGGCCCTCCAGAGCGGCATGATCTGCTGGATCGGCGAAGAGGTGTACGAGCGGTATCTCGACCGGGTGCAGGAACAATCCGTGAATCCGGGAGTATGCCGGGGGTCCGGGCTGAAGGTCGTGTACACGCCTCTCAACGGCGCCGGCAATAAACTGGTGCGCAGGATCCTGGCCAGAACCGGAGTGGAAAACGTGGTGGTGGTTCCCGAGCAGGAAAACCCGGACGGAAACTTCCCCACCTGTCCCTACCCCAATCCGGAGATCAAAGAAGCGCTTCAGCTTGGATTGGATCTCTGTGAAAAAGAACAGCCCGACCTGCTGTTAGCGACCGACCCCGACAGCGACAGAGTCGGCATCGCCGTAAAGGTGCCCGGCGGCTACCGCCTGATGAGCGGAAACGAAACCGGCATTATGCTGCTGAATTACCTTCTGAGCAGCCGTCAGGCAAACGGGACCCTCCCGGAAAACCCGGTGGCGGTGCGTACCATTGTGACCAGCATTTTAGTAGACAGAGTATGTGAGAAGTTCGGGTGTGAGCTTCGTGCCGTTCTGACGGGATTTAAGTATATCGGAGAGCAGATCCTGCATCTCGAAGAGAAGAACGAATCCGCAAGATATGTCTTCGGGTTTGAGGAGAGCTACGGCTATTTAGCCGGAACCTATGTGCGGGATAAAGATGCGGTGGTAGCCTCCATGCTCATCTGTGAAATGACCGCCTTTTACCGACGTCAGGGAAAAAGCCTGAACGACGTTATGAATGAACTCTATCAGGAGTTTGGTTATTACCTGAATGAGACCCGGGCCTTTGAATTTGACGGTTCTGCCGGAATGCAGCGTATGGGCGAGATCATGTCCTCTCTTCGCAGCACTCCTCCGACAGAGGTCGCCGGTTTCCGGGTGGTCAAGGTTTCCGATTATCTGGAATCCGTTTCCTGCGATCTGCTCACCGGTGAAAAAACCGTGCTTACCCTGCCGAAATCCAATGTGCTGGCCTATGCGCTCTCCGGAGGCGGGCAGGCTATCGTGCGGCCCTCCGGGACCGAACCGAAAATTAAGGTCTATATGACCGCTGTCGGCACCTGCGAAGAAAATGCAAAGGAAATTGCCGGCAGAATGTTTGAATCAATGATCGACACGCTGGGGATCAAAGTCTGATCCT
>CACYCG010000252.1 GCA_902772855.1 uncultured Ruminococcus sp. | reverse complement strand
TTGGTGTAAAATATTTCTGGGATTATTTGCAATAGGCTGTCAGAAGAAGGACGCCTGAAAATCCCGGGTCCAGCGTCACGCTGGCGGGTGGACTTGTCAAATCTCCCACTATGTTGTATAATGAACAGGAAACAGGAGAGGATACCATGAAGGGTTATTATGATTTTGCCGGTCTTCCTGTGGAAGTGGAAACGATTTGTCTGGATACCGCATCCCGTTTTGCCGGATACGAAACACAGGAAGCCCCCATTTTATTCGTTCACACCACAAAGGAAGATATCGCCTTTGAACGGCGCATGGCTTTGAAAACAAACAAGGGAACGGCTTCTGATGAAGAGCTGGAGTATTTAGCCGTCTATCGGAGCATATCCGAACAAATGCCCTTTTATCAGCGGATGCTGTTTCATGGGTCGGCTGTTTCGGTCGATGGAAACGCTTATATCTTCACCGCCCCCAGCGGGACAGGAAAATCGACTCATACGGCCCTTTGGAGACAGGTTTTCAAAGAACGGGCCGTCATGATCAACGATGATAAGCCGATCATTCAGCTTGAACAGGACAGAGCGCTGGTTCACGGAACCCCTTATACCGGGAAACACCGCTTAGGCGGCCGCATAGCTGCTCCGATACGGGGGATTTGTCTGCTCGAACGAGGCCTGAAAAATGCCGTCTGGCCGGTTTCCAAAAAAGAAATCTATCCCTTCCTGCTGCGTCAGACCTATCGCCCGAACCAGACACAAGCCTTCGCTCAGACACTCACTCTTCTGGATGAACTTTGCCGCACGACAGGGCTGTTCCGGATGACGTGCACAATGGATCCGGAAGCTGCTGAAATCGCCTATCAAACAATGGGAGGAACACCGAAATGAAACTGAACCCTGTTTTTTTGGTCCACCACTCCGGAAATGAAACCGTCATCGTTCCGACGGACAGCGCTGTTTTTTCAGGAATCATCCGGGGAAATAAAACACTGGGAGAAATAGCGGACCTGCTTCAGACAGACAGAACCAAAAGCGAGATCGTAGAAACATTACTGAGCCGATACGATGCGCCAAGGGAAACCATTGAAAAAGACGTGGACAACATTGTTGAACAACTGCGCAGTGTGGGCGCCATCCTGTAACAGCGGAAATGTGGTGAGTTTTTGACAAAAGAAGAATACCGCCTGGCGGCAGAAACCGTTTTATATCTTTGCGCCTGCGCCTTACGGCAATCCGTTCCCTGTTCTGAGCGGCTGTCTTCGGTCAATTGGCAGCAGGTGTTTACGGTAGCCTCTGACCATTCGTTAGCCTCCCAATGCGCCTTTGCTTTAGAAGCAGCCTCGATTCACGAACCATCTTTTACCAAAGCAAAGGGGAGGGCCATCCGGAAAACAGCGGTCATGGAAATGGATAAAAATGCTTTGTTCCAGCGCATGGAAGAAGAAAAAATATGGTATGCGCCGCTGAAGGGGCTCGTGCTCAAAGATTTCTATCCGGCCTACGGAATGCGCCAAATGGCGGATTTTGATATTCTGTTCGATCGTTCCCGGGCAGAAACCGTGCGGGATATTTTGGTGGAACTGGGATTCACCGTAGGCCATTTCGGAAAGGGCAATCAGGACGTTTATTACAAAAAACCGAGTTCTAATTTTGAGATGCATACCGAATTGTTTTCTCCGGATAAATCCCGCAGGATCTATGATTATTTCTGCCATGCGGAAGAAAAACTGCTGCCGGATGAAACCGGGGGATATGCACGGCATTTTCGTCCGGAAGATTTTTACCTGTATGTCATCGCTCACGCTTACCGACACTATATCGGTCCGGGCACCGGCCTTCGGTATATCATGGACATGGCTGTGCTGTGGAAGCAGTACGGGGAAACAATGGACAGAGCATACATCCATCAGGAAACCGAAAAAATAGGGATCACCGGCTTTGAGCAGGATCTTCATCGTCTTTCCGAAGCCATCCTCTCTGAACAGCCGGTTCCGGAAGAGCTGAAAGGAATGCTGCTGTACATGATGGACAGCGGTACCTACGGAAAACCGGAAAACCGGGTGCAGAACCAACTGCAGGCAAGCGGAAAGAAACGGTATCTTTTTCGCCGCCTGTTTCCGTCCGTGGATGAGATCAAAACCTACTATCCGTTTTTTTATCGCCACAAACTCCTGCTGCCGGCGCTCTTTTTCTATCGGATCGGCCGGGCCATTACCGTAGGCAGACAGAAAACAAAAAAAGAGTGGGCCCAGATCACGCAAAAAACCGATAGGGACCCCTAAACAAAAATGAGAAGCATTTCTGCTTCTCATTTTCCTATGTGGTTGTGCATCAGCCGCGGAGAATTTCAGTCTCATCATTACGCGGATCGCCGCTGATCGTTACGATATCCTCATAGTCGAACTTAATGATCTCAATTACAGCCTCGGTATATACAGCCTCGGTATACTCAGTGGACAATGTCATCAGCCTCCCTTAGATTCTATCCTTACCTTAAAAAAGGTATTCTTTATAACTACATTTCTATCATACCACACTCTGTCAATAAAATCAATGTTTATTTGAAAAATAATGGTGTTTTATTTTTGATTTATCCATTATAATCGTAAAACAAGGTATCCAGTAAAGCATTGAGCTTGTCTTTATTGCCCAAAGCGGCCTGCAAAAAGGCGTTCGCATTTTGAATCAGCAGCTTGGCGTACAGCCAATCGCCCATCTGATCGAACTTTCGAGTGGAATTGATCAGATAATTATGCCGCAGCACCGTATATTGTTTGCCGCTGCGGGCTGCCAGGCGCTTCAGCTTTTTGGCAGTTTCCACATCTTCCATGACTTTGATTTCCGAAAAGCCTCCAACCGCTTCAAAGGTTTTCTTTTCAGCCCAGAAAATACCGCAGTATAACCCAGTGAGCCGAAACCCAATCTGGCATAACGCCTCATTACAGCGAAGCGGGAAAGAAGAGCGGCGCTCCATACGAATGGGCGCACCCCCGCCAATATACAAACCGGTGGAAAGCAGCTTTTCGATTTCCACCAAAGTTCCTCTGGTCATACGATTATCACAGTCAATGGTCACAATAACATTTCCGCTTGCCGCCCGGATCCCGGTATTCCGGACATGACCAATGCAGCGGCTTTCATCCTCAACGACTTTTGCGCCGCACGCAGCCGCTATTTCAGAAGTACGGTCGGTGCAGCGATTGCATACCACGATTATTTCCGGAGTCCGGCCGTACAATTTCCCGGCTACTTTGATAGATTGAATACACCGAGCCACATATTTCTCTTCATTATGCGCCGGAATGATGACCGAAAAAGAGGTTTTGTCCATTTCCATTCTCCTGTTGACTGAATGATTATAATCAGTATAACATAAAATAGCCGAAAAGAAAACTCATAGCTAATAGCATATTGTTCATTCAAAGTTTCAATCAATTAACATTTTGAATTATTTGCAGAGGTTTATCAAAAGAACCACGCCTGAAAATCCCGGGCAGCGGCGCTTGATGACTGGACAAAAATGTAGTATACTCTTGATAGCACTAAAAAGGGAAGGAATACACGATGAATCAGGATTATTTTTGGGAAGCGCCTCCGGTGATCCAGGAATTTCTGGGATATATGGGAAATGTTCGGGGACGTTCTGAATTGACATTGGACGGTTATTACCGGGACCTGCGGCTGTTTTTCCGATTTTTGCTCAAACAGCGGAAAATGGTCCCAAAAGATACAGAAATGAATAAAATCGACATTTCTGCAGTAGATCTGAATTTGATTAAATCGGTCACATTTACGGATATCCTCATTTTTTTGAATTATTGTCAGAGCGAAAGAAAAAATCAGGCAGAAGCCCGTGCCAGAAAAACGACCAGTCTGAGAACTTTTTTCCGTTACCTGAAGGTTAAAGCCAATAAAATATCCGCTGATCCGACCGAAGCGCTGGACCTTCCGAAAAAAGCAAAAAAACTGCCCAAATATCTAACTTTGGAGGAAAGCCTTCGTCTGCTGCAGGCCGTGGATGGAGAGTTCAAGGAAAGAGATTATTGTATCCTGATCTTTTTTCTGAATTGCGGAATGCGTGTGTCAGAATTGGTGGGAATCAATTTTTCGGATATCAATAGCGAACATATGCTGACCATCCGAGGAAAAGGCAATAAAGAGCGGGCCATCTATCTGAACAACGCCTGCATAGAAGCGATGAAAGCCTATACAGCGGTTCGGCCTGTGGAAGGCGTGACGGATAAGGATGCTTTGTTTATCAGCCGGAAGCGTTGCCGAATGACTTCCAGAGCGGTGGAATATTTAGTGGAACGATACCTGACAAAAATAGGTTTGAACGGAAAAGGATATTCGCCGCATAAGCTGCGTCATACGGCGGCTACACTGATGTTTCAAAAGGGCGGTGTCGACGTAAGAACACTGCAGGCCGTGTTAGGACACGCCAGCCTTGCCACAACACAGATCTATACGCACGTTTCTGACGAACAGATTATTGCAGCCATGAAAGCCAATCCATTATCCAAAGAAAACGGTTCATGATCCCCAGCATGAACCGTTCGGTGAGCTGCCGGGGCTGGGCTTTTCAGACCTTCATAACTATCGGGAAGGGCAGGCCCTCTATAGCTAATGTCGCAAAATAAATATTTTCCGACATTGAGGGGAGGAAAAACAGGGAAGAACCGCCCGAAGCTTCCTCCAAAGTACTCAGAGATTCCGCTGTAGCCCCGGTGCAGTTTTTCAGAAGCACCGGCAAAGAAATCATCCTTTCCAACCAAAAACTCTGCGTTATGTATTTGGTTTTCCGCTCGTATTGATTCTGAAACGTGCTTTCGACAGAGTTCTCTGACTATCGTTCTGAGCGGTCTCGTTTTTTTGCGAAGAGCTTCTAACTAACTTTTTCTCAAAAAAACACCAGTCCCTAAGGAACGAATTCTGATAGGAACTGGTGGCTCTTTTATATCTCTCCGAATGCAAACTCGCAAGTTTTCCCCCTGCTGTTTTTGACTGTGTGACCGGATATTACGCCTCAGACGGAACGAAGGACGGCATCAATTGCAACTTGAACAGATTGCGTGCGTGCATGGTATCGATTCGTTCTTTTTTGACCGGATCATCTATCACGCCTTCCCGGATATAGCGGTCTAATTCTGCATAGGTAAAGCCCAGATTATCTTCATCTGTTTTTCCGCAAAGACCGTCGATCGGAACCTTATCGACTAATTCATCCGGAAGTCCCAGCAGACGGCCGATTTGCTTGATTTCCTGCACGGTCAGATGTGAACAGGGGCTGAAATCTCCCGCAGCATCTCCGTATCGAGTGGAATAACCGACCCAATCCTCTGACATATTACAGGTGTTGGCAACTCTCCCGTTATGGCTCTGAGAAACCGCATACAGCGTGGCCATGCGAATGCGAGCCGGAAGATTCACGACACTTTGCTCTTTGAGCGGGAACGGAATGTTTTTCGTTACTCCTTCCACCGCATCTTTGATATTCACGATATAATGGCGGATCTGAAGGGTATCGACCAATAATTTAGCCTTATCAATATCTTTTTGTTCGCCGCAGGGCATCAAAACACCAATAACTCGGTCTTTCCCCAGTGCTTCCACGCAAAGCGCTGCTACGATAGAACTGTCCTTGCCGCCGGAAATACCGATCACCGCATTACAGCCTTTTCCGTTTTCTTCAAAAAAATCCCGGATCCACTGAACACATTCCTGCCTGGTTTTTTCTGCATCAAACATAACCTGATCAACCTCTATTCTATGATGGGATAGCTGCATTATACCATATCTTTTGAACTATTTCAAGTACACGAACTTCCGTCTCAAGGAAATCAATTTTGTTGAAAAGAAGACAACTGCAAGTTTTCGTCCACCTTTCAAAAGGTGGACAGCGAGCCGCTGTACCCGGAATGTTCATACTGTCTTCTTCTCACACACTGCGGGGAATTCCAGAATTATTTTTCACTTCTGCCGCAGGGCAACAATGTGTTGAAAAAAAGACATCATTTTGCAGGCCGTCTTCAGTCGGAGCTTGGAAAGAACTTCGGAACAACAAAATACCTGCGGGATGAAAGCCATTCGTCTCTGAATTTTGCCACAGAGTATATCCCTATTTTTTGCCTGCGCCGCATTTCAAAACTAATCTGCCGATAGCGAATGATTTCATAAAATTTGAAAATCTGTCCTCCCTGTCGCCCTGACTGTTCCAGCCATCAGCAAAACAGCTTAAAGTCATTCACTCTTTCAGAATAAACCGAATACTATACAATAGATATGACTTGGAAAAAACGAAAAAAGAAGACACAGAAAAAGCCCGAATGCAAACACTTCTGAGGCAAAAAGGAAACACTGATCGAGGTGATATACCTTTGAATATAGATACTCTATTCGGGATCCTCCTCCCCTTCCTTGGAACGGCTGCCGGAGCAGCCTGTGTGTTTTTTATGAAAAAGACCCTGTCACGAAACGTTCAAAAAGCTCTGAACGGGTTTGCTTCAGGGGTTATGATTGCTGCTTCGATTTGGAGTCTTCTCATACCGTCCATGGAACAATCGAGATCTATGGAAGCTCTTGCGTTTCTTCCAGCCGTGATCGGTTTCTGGAGCGGGATATGGTTTCTTCTTCTGATCGACCGCATGATGGCACTACTTCAGCAAAAAACTGACGATCCGGATGCTCTCAGGATCAGGTTGCCAAAAACGACGATGATGGTGCTGGCTGTAACGCTGCACAATATTCCGGAAGGAATGGCAGTCGGCGTAGCATATGCGGGCTATCTGTCAGGATCGGCTGTCATTACGGCAGGAGGCGCCTTTGCTCTTGCCCTCGGCATAGCCATACAGAACTTCCCGGAAGGCGCCATCATTTCCATGCCCCTTCATGCAAACGGAAAAAGCAGAATGCGATCCTTTTGGGACGGTGTTCTTTCCGGTACGGTTGAACCCTTCGGTGCCGCTGTCACTTTATTGGCATCCGGTTTTATCGTACCTGCCATGCCCTTTCTGCTCAGCTTTGCAGCCGGAGCCATGGTATATGTCGTTGTCAAAGAACTGATTCCCGAGATAAGCGAAGGCGAACGTTCCCATATAGGAATAATACTGTTTGCGGCAGGTTTTACACTCATGATGGCGATGGATGTGGCTTTGGGATAGATATTCCAGCGGTTGTATTTCAGTGGAACGTTTTCTTGGTTTTAACCTGCTCTTTCTTTTTCATGTATCGTCCGACTGCACCTTTTCCATAATTTGAAATTGATTCCATTGGATTTCCAAAAAAATGCGAAAGACTCTTGACATCGACTTCCGAACCACCTATAATGAATCATACGGGTTTGAAATAGCAGGAGTCTGTCTGCTTTTCTTCCTCCGTCTGTAAGCGCCTGTGGTGAAATTGGCAGACACGCTGGATTTAGGTTCCAGTCCGAAAGGGTGCAGGTTCAAGTCCTGTCAGGCGCATCTGACAATCGAAAAAACCCCTGGAGGATGCTTCAGCCCCATGCCAAAGCGTTGTTTGGCATGGGGCTGAACTTATTATAGGGCCGGCTGTACCTTTGTGTTTGAAAGCATATTCCTTTCAGGAAGCCGCTGTCATCTCGGTTTTCAATCGCTTGATGATTTTCTTTTCCAGCCTTGAAATATAGGACTGCGAAATTCCCAGCAGATCGGCTACTTCCTTTTGCGTATGCGGCTTTTTTCCGTTCAGACCAAAACGAAGCTGCATGATGGTCAGCTCCCGGGCATTCAACCGGCTGACCGCCTCCATCAATTGCATTTCTTCTGACTCTTTTTCGATCCGGCTGTTGACACTGTCGCTGTCACCTCCTAAAATATCTGAGATCAACAGTTCATTTCCGTCATAATCCACATTCAGCGGTTCATCGATCGATATTTCGTTTTTTTGCTGAGAGCTTTTGCGAAGGTGCATGAGTATTTCATTTTCAATGCACCGGGAAGCATAGGTGGCGAGCTTGATTCCCTTTTCCGGTCGAAAAGTGTTGACAGCCTTGATCAGTCCGATGGTTCCGATAGAAATCAGATCCTCAACATTCACAGAAGAAGATTCATATTTCTTGGCTATATACACGACCAGCCGAAGATTGTGCGTAATGAGGGGCTCCCGGGCAGACTCATCTCCATTTTTGATCCTCTCTAAGATCAATTCTTCCTCATTCCCTTTCAGCGGAGGCGGCAGGGCGGAAGGTCCATTTATGTAATAGATCCCTTCCTTTCCCATCACCGCCATACGCAAAGCGGAAATACCAGACACAGCCAAACCGGAGATCTTGCCAAATTGTTTCATAGCGAACCCCTTTCATTTTGTAACAGATCGATCATGTCACTCTATCATTTCAGAAGGGACCAGCGCTTCTAATCCTCCGCTGAATCCCTTATAAAATGCCACATATCCGCTTGTCTCTTTTTTGTTTTTTCCAAAGCACAAAACCATTTTTTCCGGTTTGACAGCGGGCAGAAGACCTTCTCCTCCCACCGAGGTAAACGGAACCAGACGCATTTTTCTTTCGGCCCCATCCGGCGTTTTCAGATCAGGACAGGAAGAAAACAGCCGGGCGTCTGCCACAATGACCGGCTCACCGGAAAACGGTTCCCGAAGATGATTGCCGGTATCAATTTTTCCTTTGCAGGACACCGTTTCTCCGTTATAGCAAATGATCACGGTACAGAACAGATTTTTCCATTCACCCCGCCCGGTGAACCTGAGAATCAGCCGGAGGACTCCGTAACAAACCACTGTTGTGATCACAAGCCAGATCGGTGACACAGCAATATAGACGCTTCCATTTCGGATCATGACCGCAGAAGGCGCAAACAGCAGGCAAATGGCCAGCATTCCGCCGCAATAACAAAAACTGATCAGAAAAAAACCTGCGGCCGCTTTGAAATAATGCTTCTTTGGAAGCGGCGCAAAGGTGATCCCGATGAGAACAAATGCGATCCCGACATTGAGGATCAACGACACACCGGATGGCATGGGCGGAAGGAGAATAACAAACGAACTCAGCCCCCCTGCCGCCGCTCCCAGAAGCATCCGGCGCATCCGACTGCTCAGCGATAAAAACGAACGAAGGGTCAGAAGAATCATATAATCAATCACAAAATTGACGCAAAACAGCACGTCCAGATAAATCATCGGCATTCACCCTCTCCTCTGTCCGATTCCTCCCTTGCTCTTTTTTATCGTATCACAGCCGTCTTATATTTTTTGTCTTTTCTTTTCGGAAGAGGATCAGGATATTCTGTCATGCCCGCTCCCTTTTTCGAACGAAAAGCCTGTACAGTACGAAAACGGGAGAAACATCGCATTTCTGCAAGGTTCTCCCGCTGAATCTGACAGTCCCTTCCGTTATGTTGCCTGACGGCGGGGACGCTGAGCCACAAGGCCAAAACTAATGGATAAAGCTTCGTCCACTTTATTCATATCGTAAGAGCTCAGCGTTCCCATCTTTTCTTTTAATCTTCTTTTGTCAAGGGTTCGTATTTGTTCCAATAAAACGACGGAATCCCTCGACAAGCCGCTGTTGTCAGCATACAGTTTGATGTGCGTGGGAAGATCGGCTTTAGACCCTTTGCTCGTGATAGCGGCAGCGATCACCGTAGGACTGTAACGATTCCCTACGTTATTCTGCACGATCAGCACTGGCCGAATGCCTCCCTGTTCCGAACCCACTACAGGGCTCAGGTCTGCATAATAGATATCGCCTCGTCTGATGATCATAGCTTTTCACGCTCCGAAGTTTTGATTTGGTGTGCGGATAACCTTATTTTGTCCCTTGATAAGCCATTCTAATCACCGCTTCCATCCGCCCGGAAAAATCTTTCCGGACAGCAGGCATTTCCAACACATTATCATCATATTCCAAAACCGTAAAAACGGACCATCGTTTCAACAGCCATCTTTTTTATGTATGTCCTGTTCTCACCTGTCCTATCTCCCCCATTCGCTGCATTGAAAACTTCCGGCGGTGATATCATAAATATATGCAGCCTTTCCCACCTTCATGACCCGCAAGCGCTATTTCTAAAAAGTTTTCAAAAAGTTTTTACTCCTTCCGGAATCGCTCCACAAACGGCGCAGAAGAGGTAAAGCACATTTCCTCCTTAGTGGCCGGATGAAGAAACCGAAGCTCCCCACAATGAAGGCATTGACGGGAAAACACCTCCCGGTGACCCCCATACAGATCATCTCCCGCCAAAGGATGACCGATGGAGGAAAAATGAACACGGATCTGATGGGTCCTTCCTGTCCTGAGCGTCACTTTCAGATAGGTAAAGCGTTCTTCAAAATGCGCCAGCACTTCATATTTCGTCACAGCATGAAGCCCTTCGGCAGCAGTTTCCCGCTCTATACAATGTCCCGGTTTCAGACGGATCGGTGCATCAATGATGCCGGTTTCTTCCACGATTCCTTCGCAAAGCGCATAATACACCTTGCTGACATGACCGGCCAAAAAAGCTGCCGCAAAAGCATTTTTACCAACCAGAACCAGACCGGAAGTGTCCTTATCCAGACGATTAACGGGCCGAAAGACATATGGTTTCTGCCTCTCCAACGCCAGAAAAGCCGCCGCATTTGCCAGCGTATCCCGCTGATGATCGTGCGATGGATGTACCGGCATATCCGCCGGCTTTTCAAAAACGATCAGATGGTCATCTTCATACACAACCGGAACAAACAGAGAAACCGGCGCCACAGTGATAGAATCTTCCGGCAGACGAATCCTGATGACCTGTCCGCCCCGAACGGTATCGATCACCCGCAGAGGAAGACCCTCGCAGGTAATGCCTTCCGGAACGCCTTTCAGCCGGATCAGCATACGGGCCGACAGAGAACAATGCTTTCGCAAAAAAGTTTTGACGGAAATCTGCTCGATGTCATCCGGTACTCGAAACTCCATATCCTTCACCTCGCTCCAGAAGCAAAATATCCTTCAAACGCCTGATCCGGTAATCGCATAGGGGATGAGGCATCGGAACCTTACCAGCCGGGTCAAACAGAATCGTCGTCAATCCAGCATTTCTTCCGCCCTGCATATCAGACGTCAGCGAATCCCCGACCACCGCCAGACGGTGAAGATCCTTTTCCTGCAGATCCTGAAGAACCGCCTCAAAAAAAGCCTTTTTCGGTTTTTGCGCTCCTATTTCTCCGGAAATATAGAGCTTCTGAATATACGGCATGACAGGCGAATGAGCAAACCGGTTTCTCTGCACACTGGAAATGCCATTCGTAATGACACAAAGCGTATACTGGGCAGACAAAAGCTGAATATCCTCCAACGAATGCTCCAGCAAAACAGTTTGTCCGGAAAGCATTTGTACATAGACTTCCGCCATACGGGTTCCCAGTTCGTTTGCATCAGCATCGGGAAAACACGCTCTCAGCAAAAGCGAAAACCGCCGGACACGAAGGGCTTCCACCGTAATAAAACCCTTTTCCAGTTCCTTCCACAAAGAGTCATTGATGTCATGAAAAGCTGCAAACACAGTGTTGTCAAACGAAAACCCGAAAAACAAGATTGTCTCCCGGAAAGCCAGATATTCACAGCGATCAAAATCAAAAATCGTATTATCCGCATCCAGCAGCAAAGTAGAATAATTCATGGTTCCTTCCCTTCTTACTCAAAAAGGACGCCCTTTTCAGAGCGTCCTGTTGTGTTTCCCTACACCTTCACGCAGGATTGCGGCGAGGTTTCTTTTTTGAGGTTTTTGTGCCGGGTTTTTTAGCCACATGGAATTCATCCCGTTCAATCAGGGGTTCTCCCTCTCCTTTCACCACATCGGCGGTGATGGTGATTCGGCTGATCGTGGGATCGGAGGGCGATTCATACATCAGCTTTTTCAGAAGATCTTCCATGATAGAGCGCAGCCCTCTGGCCCCGGTGTGGCGTTCAATGGCTTTTTTTGCGATTTCCCGCAAGGCATCCTCCTCAAACACCAATTCGGTATGATCGATCTGGAACAGCTTTGTATACTGTTTGAGCAAAGAATCCTTCGGTTCCTGAAGAATCCGCACCAACGCCTCTTCATCCAATCCGTTCAAAGCGGTAATCACCGGAAGCCGTCCGACCAATTCGGGGATCAGGCCGAATTTCACCAGATCCTGCGGGATCACTTCCTGCATCCAGCCGGTGGTATCCAGCTCTGCCCGGGAAGAAATATTGGCATTAAACCCGAGCGCCGAAGAACCGAGGCGTTTTTCCACCGTCTTTTCAAGCCCGTCAAAGGCGCCTCCGCAAATGAACAGAATGTGCGAAGTGTCAATTTGAATAAACTCCTGCTGCGGGTGCTTGCGGCCTCCCTGCGGAGGCACGTTGGAAACGGTGCCTTCCAGGATCTTCAGCAGCGCCTGCTGCACTCCTTCTCCGCTGACATCACGGGTAATGGATGGGTTTTCCGATTTGCGGGCAATCTTGTCGATTTCATCTACATAGATGATCCCTCTCTCAGCTCTGCTTACATCCATATCCGCTGCCTGGATCAGCCGAAGAAGGATGTTTTCCACATCTTCTCCGACATAGCCGGCTTCTGTCAGCGTGGTTGCATCTGCAATTGCAAACGGCACTTCCAGAATGCGGGCCAGTGTCTGCGCCAACAGGGTCTTTCCCACGCCGGAAGGACCCAAAAGCAGAATATTGCTTTTGTTCAGCGCCACCTCGTCCTCATCATGATAATTGATCCGTTTGTAATGATTATACACAGATACAGCCAGTGAGATTTTCGCCTCATCCTGACCGATGACATATTCATCCAGCTTTGCTTTGATCTCCATGGGCTTGGGCAGACTGTCCGGTTCCATAAAGAACTCATCGCCGTCGTCATCCATCAAATCACTGTTTTTCAGAATGGAGGCACACATCTGCACACACTCATCACAAATCGCCGCAACCGGCCCCTGGATCATCCGTCCGACATCGTCCTGTGTTTTCCCACAGAAAGAGCAGGTGCTGGTCATTCTCCTGCCGTCATCCCTATTTGCCATTACCACAGCTCCTTATCGTTGTGTGAGTACCTTG
>CACYCG010000251.1 GCA_902772855.1 uncultured Ruminococcus sp. | reverse complement strand
TCTTTCTTAAGGTAGGTATAGGTCTCGCTCACTGTGTTGCCGTCCTCACCGGTAGCGGAGAGGGTCAGGGTTACGGAGGAACCTACAGCCGTGCCGGCGCCGATGGTGATGACCTGACCGTTGGTGTAGGAACCGGAAGCGCCTTCACTGGTGGAGTAGCTGCCGGAAGCAGCGCCGGAAACGTTCAGGGTCACGCTGAGGGTATCGGTGAAGCTGGTGCTGCCGGGATTGGCAGATACACGGGTAGAAGCAACGCCGTCATATACAACTGCGATACCGGTGTTGCCGATCTGGCCGCTGATCTGTCCGCCGGATACGGTGAAGGTATTGCCGGTGACCTGATCGGTGTAGGTGCCGTCAGTCATCTTATGGGCCGCCACGCTTACCTGCTGGGAGCCGCCGCTGCAGTTGACGAGCACAACGCCCTTGGTGCCGCGCTCTACATAAGCGATGGAGCCGCTCGAAGACAGGTATTCGCTCTGGCCGCTGAAGGCGTTATGGAACTTGTTGACTTCCACAACTTCCTTGTTGAAGCACTGGGTGGAGCAGATGTCGCCGATCTTGCCGCCGCGCCAGCCGGCAGTACGGGCAAAGTACAAAGCGGTCGCACCGTTTCTGGAAGCGACGAGCGCCCAGGTCTTGTTGATGTTGGAATCAGATACGCCGGTGGATTCTTTGCCGTCGTTGGAGTAAGTATCGTGGGATTCAGCCCAGAGGACGGTCTTGGTGGGAGCAGCGCCCTTGTCGTAGCTGCTTCTGGCAGCGCCTGCTGCATTTCCTTTTTCTACATCCGAGCGGATGCCGTTGCCGGTACGGTTATCGGTAATAGACATATACTGGGTGTATTCGGAGATAGCCGGGCCGGCGGTGCCGTCGAGGATCTCACCGTAGCAGTACAGGGAGCCGTATTTGCCCTTGGTCTGATAGTAGCCGGTAGCGTCGCCGATGACGTTCGGCCAGAAATCACTTCCGTCAGAAGGAACGCCGATATGCTTGGCCGCATCAAAACGGAAGCCGTCAGCGCCGCAGTCGATACATTCTCTGAGGTAGCTCTTAACATAATTCTGGATCTTCGGGTTTTCGGTGTTCAGGTCGGGAAGACCGCCCATAGAGCCGTTGATGACTCTGTTCCGGTTTTCGTAGTCGCCGATCTCCTCAAAGCCCATGGAATGCCAGCAGTTGGAGTCGTTGCGGATGTCATCCGGGATGGAGGAAGACAGGTCGTATTTGGTCTGGTTGCCGAGGTGGTTGGCCACGACGTCAACGATGACCCGAATGCCGTACTTATGAGCTTCTTCGCACATGGCGGCAAATTCGGCCTTCGTGCCGAGAGCGGAATTGCCCGTGTTGTCGATGCAGAACTCTGCGGGCTGGTAGTATACCCACCAAACCTCATTGGTCTTGCCCTTTGTGCCTTCCTTGGCCCGCTGGATAACGGAGGTCTGCACAGAGGTGTAGCCTGCTTCTGCGATCTGCTGCATATTTGCCTTGATGTTGTTGAAGGACCATTCCCATGCATGAAGGATAACGCCTTCCTGACAGGAATCCATGAGTCCGTAGCTGGATGCAGCCTGAACGGTGGTCTGGTTCACGGTCAGAACTCCGCCCAGCCCCACAAAGGACGAGACGAGCATCGTAGCCGAAAGAACCACGCTGGCGACCTTTCTGCCAACACCAAAGCGAGTGGTTTGCCTTGCTTTGTTCACATAGATCACTCTCCATTTCTTGATATTCTTCAGATTTGGAAACGTTCATTTTCGGCGCAGAAACACGCCTGAAAGAGGGAACTTGTCCGACTGCAACACAAATTCGACAGGCACACTCCCACGCTTCAAATCCGAATAAATTATAACATTTTTTTGACCGATTTGTAAAGATTGATAAAAAAAACCAACTTTCTAAAAAAGAAATTACCCTCTCTCCTTCTTGTATAAAACAAACAAACAATACCCCCATACAATAGTCAATTCTACCATAAAATTATATTGTTTTAGAAGTATCTCACAAACGGCTCTGCCTTGAATTGATGATTTCAATAAACTTTTTATTTTTGAAAAATCTCTTTTCAGCCGCTCGGACCTTAAAATTTTCTGAAATCGTTTTGTTATTCTGCATAAAAAAAATCCCCGGCAGCGTCAAATGCTGTCGGGGTTGCGGTTATGCTTTTTCGGGGGGCGAAGGCGCTTGAATTTCCAGCCGGATCTTCAGCACCCGGTTGTCTTCCACTTCCTGCACGATGACCTTCAGGTCCCGGTAGGAAAACTGCTCCTCTGCCTTGGGAATATTGCCGAATTGTTCAATCACCCAGCCGCCGACAGATTTGCTGTCGGTGGAGATAAAGCTGTCGTCCCGGTCGAGCAGTTCGAGCAGGTCATCCAGGTCCATGTCTCCGCTGAGCTCATAGCAGTTTTCGGACAGCAGGCGGTATTTATGCTCGACCTCTTCGTCTTCGTCCCAGATGTCTCCCACCAACTGCTCCAGCAGGTCCTCCATCGTGACAATGCCCAGCGTGCCTCCGTAATCATCGGTGACAACGGCCAAATGCAGGCGCTTGTACTTGAAATCCGCCAGCAGCGCCGACAGCTTTTTGCTGCGGTAGATAAAATACGCCGGCGAAAGCAGGTCCCGCAGGGAAAAGGGCTGTTTTTCGAGCATTTTTTCCAGAAAATCCCGGGTGTGCAGCACTCCGATGACGTTATCCACGTTGCCTTCGTACACCGGGATCCGGGTGTAGCGCTCCGACAGGATGACGCTGAGCACTTCGTTCAGGTCCTCCTCCGCTTCAATGGCCACTAAGTCCACCCGGGGCGTGAGGATGTCGTAGGCCGTTTTTTCGTCAAACTCCAGCGCCGACTGCACCAGCTCGCTTTCCTGCTCTTCAAGAACGCCTTCTTCTTCAATGCTTTCTACGATATATTTCAGCTCGTCTTCGGTCACGGTCGGGGCCTTGCTTTTATTCTTGCTGACCGCATGGGTGAAGGCGTCCTTGATCTTCAGCAGCAGGAAGGTCAGGGGCGTGAGCAGCCACATCAGAAAGGACAGGACGGCGCCGGTTTTCATGCAGATGGATTCGCTGTTTTCAATGGCGTAATTCTTTGGAAGCACTTCCCCGCAGATCAGCACCACGATGGTAATGGTGATCGTGCTCACCAGCGTTCCCACCGCATCCCCGAAGAAGGAGACAAACAGCACCGTCGCTAACGCGGACGCCGCAATATTGACAATATTATTGCCTACCAAAATCGTAGAAAGGGCCTTGTCATAGCGGTCGATGATGGTCAGCGCCCGCTTTGCTTTTTTGCTGCCGTTATCGGCTAAGTGCTTCAGACGCACCCGGCTGGCGGAGGAAAAAGCGGTCTCCGCAGCGGAAAAAAAGGCAGAACACAGTACCAGCAGCAGAATCACCGCCGTGGTCAGCCATAGATCCAAACCATATCACTCCTGCATCCATTCAAATCGGGATAATGCTAAATTATACCATTGAAGCCGATGCTTATTGTTCTTTATCAGAATATTATTCCTCTTTTCCTCCGCATTCTTCCCGCAGAAGAAGCAGACAGTCCTCCAGCGTGCCGATGACGATCCGGGACGAGCAGGCGATCATCAGGTTGAGCGGATAGCCGAAGTCCTCCACCGCATAGCCCTGTGCATCCGCCTCCCCCAACTGCTCCCGCAGGGTGCGCCCGTCCTGCCGGTAACAAAAAACCTTCTTCCCCATCGCATAGGCGGCGCCCACTTCAAAGGCGGTCCCGCTGTCCGGTTCGGCGCCCCGGAAGGAATTCATATTCGCCGCCACCACATCGCAGGAGGCGATCATGGCCATATTCGCCGAAAAGATCTCCTCTGCCCCGGAACATTCGTTATCCAGCGGAAAAAGTCCTGTAAAGCCATAACGTTTACAGAGCATTTTCATACGATTTCCCTCGGCAGCGGCATCCTCCCGGAAGACGTCAAAGCCCGCTAAATAGATTTTCATGCTCCCATTCCTCCGTTTTGCCGTAAAGTATATTCGTTTACATCTTTTTCAGGAACAGCGCCCGCACCGAATTGAGGACCGCTAAGACCATGACCCCCACGTCGGCGAAAATAGCCATCCACATATTGGCCATTCCCAGCGCCCCCAGCACCAGACAAAGCACCTTGACCCCGATGGAAAAGACGATATTCTCCCGCACGATCCGCAGACATTTGCGGGAAATGCGGATGGCTTTGGCGATCTTGGCGGGGTCATCGTCCATTATGACCACGTCGGACGCTTCAATGGCCGCATCCGAGCCGACATTTCCCATAGAAATGCCCACATCGGCCCGCATGAGCACCGGCGCATCGTTCAGGCCGTCCCCCACGAACACCACCGTTTCCCGCTCCTTTTTCTGCCGGAGCAGGTCCTCTAAGCACGCCACTTTTTCCTGTGGGAGAAGCTGTGCATGGACCTCATCGAGCAACAATTCCTTGGCAACGGCTTCGGCCGCCGGACGGGTGTCGCCGGTGAGCATGACGGTTTTGCGAACGCCGGAGCGTTTCAGACGGCTGATCGCCTGTGAAGCCGTTTTCTTTACAATATCGGAGATGACGATATAGCCCCGGTACTCCCCTTCGCAGGCGACGAACACCACGCAGCCCGTTTCCGTCACGGGGTCCACGGAAATGCCCAGCTCCTGCATCAGACGGGCGTTGCCGACAGCGGTCGCCTTTCCTCCGACAAGGGCCGACACGCCCCGGCCGGAATGCTCCTCCACATCCCCGGCGGGAAGGCTTTCCAGCCCCTCAGAGGCCCTCCGGAGGGATACGGCGATCGGGTGGGTGGAATACATTTCCGCAGAAGCGGCAAGCAGGAGAAGCTCCTCTTCGGAAAGCCCCTTGGGAACGATCTTCGTCACCTCAAACGTGCCTTCGGTCAGGGTCCCGGTTTTGTCAAAGACCACCACCCCGGCTCTGGCCAGCAATTCAACATAATTGGAGCCTTTGAAGAGGATCCCCTGTTTCCCGGAGCCGCCGATCCCGGCAAAAAAGCTCAGGGGAATGCTGATGACCAACGCACAGGGGCAGCTGATGACCAAAAACGTCAGCGCCCGGTAGAGATAGGTCCCGAAAGCGGGCGCCTGCCCCACTGCCAGCTGATACAGCGGCGGCAGAAGCCCCAGCGCCACCGCCCCCAGCACCACCGCCGGGGTATAAACACGGGCAAAGCGGGTGATGAAGTTTTCGGAGCGGGATTTCCGGGAGCTGGCGTTTTCCACCAGCTCTAAAATACGGGAAAAGGCGGAATCCCCGAATTCCTTTGTGGTCCGCAGGCGCAGCGGGCGGGTCAGGTTAATGCAGCCGCTGAGCACTTCATCGCCGGCCTGCACCTGCCGGGGCACGCTTTCACCGGTCAGGGCGGCGGTGTCGAGCAGAGAACTGCTCTCTTCCACGATCCCGTCGATCGGTACCCTCTCCCCCGGCTGCACCAGCAGCAGGCTGCCAACAGCGATGTCTTCGGGGTCGACGTCTTCCGTTCCCTCCGGGGTCTCCACATGGGCCAGCTCCGGGCGGGTGTCAAGCAGTTCCCCGATATTCCGGCGGCTTTTGCCCACCGCATAGCTCTGGAACCATTCCCCGATCTGATAGAACAGCATGACGGCGATGGCCTCTGTATAATCTCCGGAATCGGTCACGGCGATGACCATCGCTCCCACGGTGGCTACCGCCATCAGGAAGCATTCGTCAAAGGGCTGCAGGTGAATGATCCCTTTTCCCGCCTTGAGCAGGATGTCATAGCCGACGATCAGATACGGCACTAAAAAACAGACGAACCGCACAACGCCCGTCAGCGGGAGCAGCGACAGCACCGCCATCAGCACACCGGACAAGAGGATCCGCAGCAGGTTTTTTCGTTGTTTTTTTGTCATGGAAACCAGCTCCCTTATCAACGATTAAAAGATTGTTTAATCATTCGGGTGAACAAAGCACTCCTCCCGGAGTGCCTGCCCCAAAAAGAGGTCAGCAGTAGATCTCGCAGTCGGATTCCACCCGGCGGCAGGCTTTTTTCACCTGCTCCATCACAGCGGCGGGATCGGCCCCTTCTTCAAAAACAACCGTCATTTTCAGCGTCATGAAGTTCACGGTGACTTCCTTCACGCCCGCTACTTTCTGAGCCGCCGCTTCCATTTTCGCAGCGCAGTTGGCGCAGTCCACTTCGATTTTATAGGTTTTTTTCATAAAAAGACCTTCTTTCTCCCCCCGCCCCCCGGACAAAACGCCCTCAGAGCGAAAGATTAAATAGTCGTTTAATTGTTTATCTGTACTATACCACAGAAATCGGGATTTGTCAAGCGGCTGAAGACTGAAAAAAGAATAATGGTTTTGTGTTTCAGGTTGTGCTTCTGGCTTTACGATGCCGAAGGGCGAGAGGCGGCTGAGATGGTTTACTGTCCTGCCGGTCTTTCAACAACGCAGCGCCGGAAGATGGACCTGAAGCCGGACAGTTCTCCTTTTGCTTTTGGTTTTCGGAAGCTGCCGCTATTTCGTAAAGCTCAAGCCCCGGAAGGGGGTCTGGGGGAGAATCCCCCAGATACGGGGTCCAGCGTCACGCTGGTTGGTGTAAAATATTTCTGGGATTATTTGCAGAAGGCTGTCAGAAGAAGGACGCCTGAAAATCCCGGGTCCAGCGTCACGC
>CACYCG010000250.1 GCA_902772855.1 uncultured Ruminococcus sp. | reverse complement strand
GATCGGTACCGCTCAATCCAGCGTCAATACGGTTTACTATAATAATAATGAAGAGGGAACCGCTAAAACGGCGGTTTCGGGGGAATACATCCTGCCGAATTCCATCTCCATCAATTATTCGATTCGTGGATGGGAAATTGTCCATGCGGATATCGACGGGCTGGTCGGTCAGACAATGGAGGCCAAAGAAAGCCGGATCACTGAATTGCTGCAGCAGTATTATGACGATGGTCTGCGCAATTTGGAAGTGCGGGCTATTGTCGGCTTTCTGCGAATTGATTACACGCCCACCGGTACTATCGAATCCTTCACCGCTCCCAAAGCCGGTGTGTACTTCATCGAAGGCTGGGGAGCGCAGGGCGGAAATGCCTATATGCCCGAAAGTCCCTCCACTCTCGCCGCAGAAGGCGCTCCCGGCGGGTATTCCTACGGCTATATCTACTTAGAAGAAGGACAAACCATCTATATCGGCGTGGGCGGCCGGGGAAGTGATATTTCCGACTATTCCACCTTAGCACTGGGCGGCTTTAACGGCGGCGGTAATTCCCGGTCCAATATTGATTGTATGTGGACTCCCGGCGGAGGGGCTACCCATTTTGCCCTGACGCTTAACAATACTGTCACCGGTGTTCTGTCCGATTATGCCTCTCATTCATATGATGTGCTTCTGGTAGCCGGAGGAGGAGGAGGCAGCGGCTGGTGGAGCGGTTCTCAGGTACCCACTTCCGGCGGCTATGGCGGCGGTGTGACCGGCGGCGATGGGCAATACGGCTACACCTCTTCTACCACGCAAAACACCACCGGCAAGGGCCTTGGCGGTACTCAGACCGGCAGCACGGGCGGCACCTCCGGACTCAGCGACGTTCTGACAGAAGCCGGTTCCTTCGGTCAGGGCGCCAATGCAGAAAATAATGACAATAATCCTCACGGCGACCACGTCAACCACAGCGGTTCCGGCGGAGGCGGCGGCTGGTACGGCGGAAGCTCCGGTTATGACAACGGTTCCGGAGCAGGCGGCGGGTCCGGTCATGTCAATACTATGGCTCTTCTCAGCGGCGAGACGATCGGAGGAAACCTCTCCTTTGCCTCCCCCGGCGGTTCGGCGGAAATCGGACACACCGGCGAAGGCCATGCCCGCATTACCTACGTTGGAGAAGGAACAAAAGCCGAATTTCCCTACACCGGAACGGTCCAGACCTTTACCGCACCGAAAGACGGTCTCTATCATTTGGAAGGATGGGGTGCAAGCGGCGGCGGATGTCTGATGAACAGCGCATTCAAGGATACCGGCGGACTGGGCGCCTATACCTCCGGGGATCTATATCTCAGTCAGGGCGACACCATCTACGTCTATGTCGGCGGCGTCGGAACGGACGCTGCGCTTCCGCCCAGTTTAAGCAACGCCAACGGTCAGGGTCTGACCGCTTGGGGCGGCTGGAACGGCGGCGGCTACGGCACCAATGACCAAAGCGATAACGAAGCCTCCGGAGGAGGCGGAGGCGCTACGGACTTCCGTTTGGTAAGAGCGGAAAACGATGATGACTGGAGCAATTTTGATTCCCTGAAAAGCCGGATCATGGTGGCCGGGGCAGGCGGCGGCGCTTCCTGGAACTATATCAGCGGATGGGGCGGCACTCTCGTGGGAGGAGCTTCCTCCAGTTCGGCTGCAGGAGGCTCTCAGGATGGCTCGGTCGGCACATTTGGAATCGGAAAAGACGGGTTTGGCGTGGCAGACAGCGACGGCGTTGCCGGAGGAGGTGGCGGATATTATGGCGGCATGGCACAGGATGTGCGTTATAAATCCTGCGGAGGCGGCGGTTCCTCCTTTATTTCCGGCTACACCGGATGTAATGCTATTGATGCCAACTCCACTTCCAATCACATCGTCCATACCAACCAGCCGTATCATTACTCCGGCTATGCGTTTACCAATGCTAAAATGATTGCAGGAAATAGCCAGATGCCTGCGCCGAACGGTTCCACGGAAACCGGGCATAAAGGCGCCGGCTATGCCCGGATCACCTATATCGGTGAAACGGATGCCAGAACGTTCTATTACAGCGGTTCGGTCCAACGGTATACCGTCCCCATGTCCGGCAAATACAGAATTGAATTGTGGGGAGCGGAAGGCGGCTGTGAAACGGACGCCAATCTCGGCGGAAACGGCGGCTATACCAGCGGAGAAATTGAATTGACTGCCAATACGGTGCTGTACTTCTATGTCGGGCAGAAGCCTGCTGCCAAGCGAACCGTCCGGGGACAGACGAACCCCGGCGGCTGGGGCGGTGGCGGATGGGCCAGTCATACCGGCACCCAGAGCGGGTCCGGCGGAGGCGGCGCCACCGATGTCCGGCTGACCGCTTCCACAGCAGACGACGGCTGGAGCGGATTTGATTCCCTGAAATCAAGGATCATGGTGGCGGCCGGAGGAGGCGGGGGCTCAGACGGCAATTGGCGTTATTGGTATATGAGCTCGCCCCCCTACGGAGAATATGTGGATAGTTCTTCCACCCCTCCGTATTCAGCCGGAACCGTCAATAACGGCAGGATCGATTACACCAGAGTGACCGGAGGAATCGGCGGAGGATTGACCGGAGGCACCGGTTCCGGCAGCTTCAATGCCAGCGGCGCCACCCAGCTTGCCGGTGGAAATGCCACCAGCGGTGCAGGCACCTCCAACAGAGGCCTGTTCGGCGTGGGCGGCGGCTGGACGCCGGCCTTCTCCGGGTATCAGAACAACGGTGGATATGGAGATAACGGCGGCGGAGGCGGCTACTGGGGCGGCGGATGTTCCAGCCGACAGCATGGCGGCGGAGGCGGCGGTTCCTCCTTCATCTCCGGTCATGCCGGATGTGAAGCCATTACCGAGTCTTCCACTGAAAATGCGATCACTTCTTCGGGCAGTTCGGAACACTATTCGGGGTACGTCTTTTCGCAAACCATCCTGCTTTCCGGCAGTGAACTGATGCCTTGTCCGAACGGGACCTCTGAAACCGGCCACACCGGCAACGGCTGCGCTCGGATCTCCTATATCGGATAAAACCTCCTCTCCCCGCTCTGGCGCGCTGTTTTGCGGTCGGAGCGGGGAGTCTTTTCAAAAAAGAGATGTTTTTAGAACCGATCTGGTGGGCCTCGCAGGAATCTTTCAAAAAAATCCAAAAAAATGTGCAACCCCTCGGTTTCGTTTGCGACTATATAGGCAGAGGACAATAAAGGAGGAAATCCCACATGGAAGATGAAACCATCATCGGGCTGTATCTGTCCAGAGATGAAAGCGCCATTGCGGCCACGGCCGAAAAATATGGCGGCTACTGCTACTCCATCGCTTTTCATGTGCTCGGAAAAGAAACAGATTCCGAAGAAATCGTCAACGACAGCTATTTGGAAACCTGGAACCGTATTCCTCCCCATCGTCCCACGATTTTTTCCGCTTTTCTCGGAAAAATCACCCGCAGTCTGGCCATCAGCCGCTTTCGGAAAAACACCGCCTCCAAACGGGGCGGCGGAGAATATTCCCTTTCGCTGGATGAATTGTCGGAATGTATTCCCGACAGCAGCAGCCCCGAACGGGAAGCGGAAGGAAAAGCCGTCACCGCTGTGCTGAACCGCTTTTTGAAAGCCCTCCCCGAAACGCAGCGAAACGTGTTTATCCGAAGGTACTGGTACATAGAACCGATCCAGGATATTGCCCGTGAGACCGGCTATTCCGAAAGCAAGATCAAATCCATGCTGATGCGGACTCGTCAAAAACTGAAGCAAACATTGACCGAGGAGGAATTATTATGACAAACGAACAGCTTTCTGAATATATCGGAGATATTGATGAGGAACTGGTGGAGAACGCCAAAAAGAAAAGACCTTCCCGCCGGAATATCATCCTGATGTGGGCCAGTGTGGCCGCCTGTGCGATGGTCGCTTTTACGGGCATAGTATATTACCGGCAGCTTACTCCCCCGACACAGACGCCCCTTCCCGCTGTGGAAAGCACCCCGGAACGGGAGACCGGCGAAGCGCCCGCCAGCAACGTGCCCGCCAGCGGAGCCGTTTCGGAAACACCCCGCACGGAAGAATCAGAGGATGCGTGCAGAGAGCACGTCTTCATTGAATCGGACATCTACTATGTGGAAGACGGCGAATTAAAGAGCAGGAAGGTGTCCCATGAGGAAGACGCCCAGATCCTTTTCGCCCTTTGGAAAACCGAAAACCACATCGGAGACGAGGTGCAGCTGGTGGAGTTTGACATCGAAGACAACGGCACCGTGGAAGAATCAGATATGGGCGGCGCAGCCGTGGCCATCTACACCCTGGGCGATACCTTTATCCTTCACATGAGCGTTTCCGATAATCTGAACCCCTATTTTGAAAAAGTCGGAAAAGACCTGCTGCTCTCTTCTTTGGAAAAAACCATGCGGGACGGTTTTGGGATGGAGGTCGATGAGTTTGATCTGACGTTTGTTGACAGATGGGAGGAGAAAGACGACACAACGCCGAAGGAGAAAGTCCACACACCGCCAAGCGTCACCATCAAAACCGAATCGGAGGTCTACTATCTCGAAGACGGCGAATTGAAAAGCAGGAAAATGACCCATGAGGCCGATGCAGAAAGCCTTTTTGCTCTTTGGAAAGCTGAAAACCACATCGGGGACGAAGTGCGGATGGTAAACGTCCAGATTGACGACAGACTCATAGAAAAATCGGACGAAGAAGGCGCCGCATCGGGCCTCACGATCTTACAGGACGGTTTTGTTCTTCACATAGAAGTTCTGAATACGCTGGACCCCTATTGTGAAGAAGCCGGAAAAGACCTGCTGCTCTCCTCTTTGGAAAAAACCATGCGGGGCGGCTATGAAATGGAGTTTGCCGGCTACGACCTGACAATTACAGACATTTGGGAGGAATGACTATGAAAAAAACAATGAGCTTATCGGGACTTCTGCTGCTCGGGCTGCTTTGCTCGGGCTGTCAGGCGGCTGCTCCCCCGTCCTCTTCGGTCACGGAGCAGGCCCCTTCGGCCCCTCCGGCAGCTTCGGCTGTGGAAGAAGACCCTCTCCCGGAGGAAACCGGGGTGGCCGTCCTGGACAAAAACGGAAAAACCATCGGCCATCTCCCGGAAGGGGCCAACACCACCCTCACAGATGCCGGAATCTTCTATTCCCTGACGGAAACCTCTTTCGGAGATTCCGCCATTGTGGCAGCCGGTGCAGGAGAAACCCAGACCGTCAGCTATCACCTTTACGACCCGCAAACACAAAAAAACTACTCCTACGGCTCTATCCCCGGACAGGGGTATGAAGCAGGCTATGCCCGCACGGAATATAAGGGAATTCTCTATACCCTTGTCACCACCGGAGAAGCCCTCGACAAAGATCCCGATCCCCTTTTGCTGGCCGCTTTTGATTTGTCAGAACATACGATGGAATGCTATACCGTTTCCAACAACGGATTTCCCTACACCGCTATGGCGGAAGCAGGCGGAAAGCTGCTCATCCTCAATCACGACCAGACCGACGTCCTGAACGATAAAGTGTATGTCTTTGACCCCGACAGCCGGAAAATCCGTCAGGTGCTGGAGTTTGAACTGAAGGACGACACCGGCGATTCCATCCGCTCCCTGTACAGCGATGGAGAAAAGCTCTATCTGCTGCGGCTGCATTTTGAAAAGGGCAGCGTGAAAATGTTCCTGGACGCCTACGATTTTTCCTATCAGAAACTGTCCGAACAGGATATTTCGGCTCTGCCGGAAAAAGCCGACGCTATCAGCGGCCTCGTAGCGGATGACGTGCAGAATGAAATGAAACAAATGGTCAACCGGTTCTTCCTGCCGGACAGCAAAACCGTGTATTACGAAAACTTCAGCTCGACCCGGTTCATCGGCAGCCTGGAAACCGGAAAGCTGCTGTCAGAGGACAGCGCAAAAGGAGAGTTCACCGCCTCCACGGGAAGCGGAACGCCGTTCTTCTTCTTCCTGTTCGGAGGGGCAGACGGAAAGAGAAACGAGCTGTTGGAATGGAAAAACGGTTCTCTCGCTTCCATCGACTTTGCCCCCGACGACAGCCGCTACTACGTCACCTCCGCCTCCGCCAGCCCCGGTGGAAAGCGTCTGGTCCGGGTGGAATATCAGAATCCCGAAAATAAAAGCGACACCCTGCCCACCAAATACTATCTTTTCTGACACCGTACAAAAAAACAGGGCCTTCTGCCAGCCACTTCAGGCAGAAGGTCCTGTTTCGTCTTGTGTGGAGGGTTCTTCCGGAGTGTCCGGAGAGGAACTGTCTGTTTCGGGTAAAAGGCGGGACATCGGGGTATATTCAAAGCTCATCATATCCCGGTCATTCCCCATCGTCAGCCCGGAACGAATGAGGTTGAGCAACTTGACGATCAGGTACCCCAAGGCGGCCCCTACCGCATACAGCAGGATATCATCAAAGGCCGCTGCTCCGGTGTTGAGCAGATACTGCAGCGCCTCTACCGTCAGCCCCAGCGCCAGGGAAATGATCATGACGTGCCACAGCCGAATTCGGGAAGTGAGCAGGGAAAAATAAAACCCAAGCGGGGCTAAAATGAGACCGTTCCAGATAATTTTCTCCGGACCGTTCTGGATCGTGCCGCCGATACACGCCTGAAGCCGGGTGTAGGGGATCAGATATAGCTGCCGGTCCAGTTCCGGGTGAGGCCGGTGCGGAAGGATCAGACGAAAGAGGAGAACCAACAGGTAGATCACCATCAAAGCACGGGTGCTCAGGATCAGAAACCGAGTAAAGCTCTTCCGGTTTTCGTTGGTATCCGTATTGCCGAAGGAAGTCAGCCGCAGGATCAGCACCATCAGAAACGGGATCATCCACAGCAGGAACATACTGACCAGCAAATACAGCTTCACTTTTGGCCAATAGGCGCCGCCTTTCTGGATCAGGCCGCTGATAATGCCCACCCCCATTCCGCCTATCTCCAGCCACGCCATCGTCAGGAGGGCTGTGCCGACCGCTTCATATCGCTTGACCAGCAGATACAGCACCCCGACAACCACCAGCGAAACGATAAAAATAAACCCGTAGCGGACGCCTTCGGAAGTAAACTGGTTGGTGGCATCGTTAGGAAGCAAAAACAGCATCAAGCCCGCCGCCATGGACAGAAAAAACTCCCCAATGCTCAGTTTACGGGTGGTAAAAGAACTCATAGGCCATTCCTCCTGAACCGAAGGTAATCCTCTAAAATAATGACCGCCGCCACACTGTCCACAACGGCCTTTCGCTTTTTGCCTCTGGTGTTGGTCATATTCAGGTATTCATGCGCTGTTACGGTACTCAGACGCTCATCCCACAGCACGACCGGAACAGCAGAGCGCTCCTCCAGCATCTTCGCAAACAGCCGGACGTTCTGCGCGCTTTCGCCTTCACTGCCGTCCATGTTCTTCGGAAGTCCCAGCACGATCATTTCCGCCTGTTTATTTTTTGCTATCTGAACCACTTTCTCCGCCAGCCGATCGGCATGGTATTCTGTAATGACCTGTTCCGGAGAGGCCAGCATTTCGTTTTTGTCGCAAACGGCGATTCCCGTTCTCGCCTTTCCGTAATCGACCGACAGTATAATCATATTTCTTTCCTCACTTCTGTTCCTGCTGTGCCCAGATGTCCACAACGTTTCCGGGAACAGCGGCTAAATGAGCAGCATCATTCTGCAGCAGGAGCTTCGGTGCACAGCCTTTCTCCCAGGAGACCATATTCACGGACGTATTCGTTCCCAGCGGCACTTGTCCGATCTCCTCCACCGGCAGCCCCCGCAGAAAACACATCATGTTTTTGATGGCACAGCCATGCGATACAAGGCACACGGTTTTCCCATCATTCTGCCCGGCAATCTCCCGCAGCGCCTCCCCCACCCGGTCATACACCTGCGCCATGCTTTCGCCCTGCGGGGCCGCAAAGCGCTCCGGGTGATGGTTCCAGTTTTCATATTCTTCCGGAAAGGATCCGGCAATATCCGTCAGATACCGGCCTTCCCACAAACCGGCGTCTATTTCAATCAGCCTGTCATCGGTTATCATTGGAACATGATGATACTGGTTGATGCCCTCTGCCGTTTTGACCGCACGGCGCAGGGAGCTGACATAGATCCGTTCAATCGGTTCGCTTTGAAGCCGGCGTCCGACGGCTTCGATCTGCAAAGCGCCGAGCGAAGTGATATCGGTGTCGATGCGCCCCTGAAAAAACCGCTTTTCATTTCCCTCCGCCTGACAATGGCGCACCAGGATCAGGGTCGTCATGCGTCCACCTCAACACTTCCGGTCAGCTCCGTGACAGAATGCAGGCCGTGGGCATCCAGATAGCCATGCAGCCCCTCTGAGATCTTCAAGGGCGCATACGGGTCGGTGAACAGGACGGTGCCGATCTGGATGGCGTCGGCGCCGGCCATCATCATTTCGACGGCATCCTGCCAGGTGGAAATGCCGCCAAGCCCGATGACCGGGATATGCACGGCTTTTTTCACCTGATACACCATGCGCACCGCCACCGGGAAAACCGCCGGGCCGGACAGACCGCCGGTGACGTTTTTAATAATGGGGCGGCGGGTCTGGATGTCGATGCGCATCCCGGTGAGGGTGTTGATCAGCGAAACCGCATCCGCACCCGCACTTTCCGCTGCCTGCGCCACCTGCGCAATATCCGCCACGTTGGGCGACAGCTTGATGATCAGCGGCTTGCGGCAGTATGCTCGCACCGCTGAGGTGATATGTTCCACGGAAGCGGGAGAGGTGCCGAACTGCGCTCCGCCTTTCTTGACGTTCGGGCAGGAGATGTTCAGCTCGATCATGTCCACATCGGTATCGGACAAGATCTCCACGATGCGGCAGTAATCTTCCTCCGTGCTGCCCGCTGCATTGGCAATCACCACGGTATGCTGCTGTTTCAGCCACGGAAGCTCTTCTTTCACAAAATGTTCCACGCCCGGATTCTGCAGTCCCACGGCATTCAGCATTCCCATGGGGGTTTCCGCAATGCGGGGCGGCGGATTGCCGGGCCGTTCCAGAAGGGTGGTCCCCTTGCAGGAAATGCCCCCGAAAACAGACAGCGGATATAACTGACTATATTCCCTTCCAAACCCGATAGTGCCGGAAGCGGCGATGATGGGATTATCAAACGGCACGCCGGCAATGGTTACACTTAAATCAGCCATTCCATTCAACCTCCTCTGCAGCAAATACGGGGCCGTCCTTGCATACATGACGATAGGCAAAGCCTCCCTCTTTTCGTT
>CACYCG010000249.1 GCA_902772855.1 uncultured Ruminococcus sp. | reverse complement strand
TTTCTTCTTCCTCAGAGGTCTTTTCCGGATCGGTCTGCACAGAAGAGGCTTTGGCGTCTTCCGGCTTTTCTTTCCCATCCGCTGATTTTTTCTTTTTTTTCTTCGGAGGAGCGATCTGATAGGTGTAAAACAGAAACCGCACCTTCAGGTGCAGGGTATCGTCATAAAACAGCTCCACCACCAGCGGGTGCATCAGCAGCGTTCCCAAAAAAGCGATCACTCCGAGCAGGATATACAGCCACGTCATGAGGTTTCCTCCCCGGCGGAGTCCTCCTGCTCAACGGCGTCCTCTCCGGGAAGCGGGGGAAGCTCGTTCAAAGAGGAAATGCGGAAGCACCGCAGAAAATGCTCCGTGGTGCCGTATACCAGCGGCCGACCGGGCAATTCCAAACGTCCCTTCTCCTCGATCAATTCTCTGGCGATCAGGTTCGCCACCACGCCGGAGCAGTCCACTCCCCGCACCTGTTCCACAAAGGCTTTGGTCACGGGCTGGTTGTACGCGATGACCGCCAGCACCTCGGAAGCCGCCTGTGACAGCGGGGTGCTGCGCTTGAGGTCCATGACCTCACGGACCGCCTGCGCATAGGCTTCCACGGAGCACATCTGCCAGCTTTCAGCTAACTGCACGATCTGCACGCCTCCTTTGCGGCGGGCATATTCTTCCCGGAGCGTCTGACAAATTTCCAGCGCCTGTCCGTTGGAGATCTGCAGTCCCTGCGCCAGTTTTTCCAGTTCCACCGGAGCGCCGCTGGCAAAAAGCACCGCCTCCGCTGCATTCTTGAGCTGCGGGTCCACCTGTCCCATTTTCTTTTTCCCTCCTTCCGGACCGTCCTTTTCTGATCATCGGACGATCAGCCGGTCAGCCGTTTTCTCCGGCTGTTTCTTCTCCCTTTCGTGTGCCGGGCTGGATCAGGGTCAGGGTCTGTTCCTGTCCTTCCCCCTCCAGACGCACTCGTTTTCCTTTGATCAGTTCCAGCACCGCCAAAAATGTTGCGACCAGTTCGCTTTTATCCGCTGCGCCGTCAAACACCTGCTCATAGCGCAGGCTTTTCCCGCTCCACAGCCTCCGCATAACACCGATGATCTTGGACCCGACCGAAACGATCCTTCGCCGGACGATCCCGGAAAAAGCCTCTTCCGAAGGGGGGAGCTTTGCTTTTCCTCTTCCCAGGGCCGCTAAATACGCCGCTGTGAGCACCTGCGGCTCATGGGTGCGGCGGTAGCGGAGGTCGGCCTTGATTTTTTCCGGTTCCCGGCAGTAGCTGTCGAAGCTGAGGCCGGCCGAAAGCTGACGGGCGATGATCTTGCATTTCTTATATTCGATCAACTGTCCGGAGAGTTCTTTTTTAAGTTCCTCCGCTTCCTCATGTTTCGGGAGCAGAGAAGCGGATTTGATCTGCACCAGCCGGGACGCCATATCTAAAAACTCCCCCGCCACTTCGAGATCCTGCTCCTGCATCAGACGAATGTGCTCCAGATATTGTTCCAGAAGCTCGGAAATGAGAATATCGTAAATATTCAGCTTGTTTTTTTCAATCAGATGCAGCAGAAGATCCAGCGGGCCTTCAAACGCATCGAGATGATACGACAGCTTTTCCAAGTGCTTTTTCTCCCATCAATACGCCCACAGATAAGGCAGTGAAGTCAGATAGTCGATCTTATCATATAAAAAGCGGGAAGCAATCGTCAGAATGCCGTTGAGTCCGCCCATCATGATCAGAACGAACAGCAGCATGGAGATCATCATTTCCCGCTGCTGCACCCACGCAGCCGCTTTCTCCGGCAAAAATGCCATCAGGATCCGGGAACCGTCCAGCGGTGGAATGGGAATGAAGTTGAACACAGCCAGACCGATATTGAGCTGCACCAAAAAATCAAAAAACATCAGTAAAAAGGAAATCACCGGGCTGTACAGCCAGCCGTTTTTGAAAGCCATCAGCAGCAGGCCGTTTCCCAGCAGACCGGACAGGAGCGCTGCCAGCAAATTGGAAGCGGGACCGGCAAAAGCGGTAAGAGCCATGCCCAGACGGGGGTTTTTGAAATGACGGGATTCCACCGGGACGGGCTTCGCCCAGCCAAATCCGATGATCAGCATGAGCGCAGCCCCCATGTAATCAATATGCTTCATGGGGTTCAGGGTCATGCGGCCCATTCGGCGGGAGGTGTCGTCTCCCATTTTGTACGCCATAAAGCTGTGGGCGCATTCATGCAGAGGCAGCACCAGAAAAATAATCGTCAAGGTCGAAAAAATATATGCGATCACGTCCAGCATGGTATAATTGCCGGAACGAATCAAATCAAACAGCATCCTCTTTCCTCCTCACCTGTATCACGTCACGCTGCTTTGGAGCGTTTCAGAAAAGAAACAATAGGACAAAAGCGCAGAACCCCGGGGAGCGGGATCCTGCGTTTTGCATCTTATTCATCCTCCGGTTTCCCTTTTGGATCTTCTTCCTGATCATCATCGGAAGCTGTCTGCGGGTCCAGTTCATCCGGAACATAATCAAACTCCAGAAGCTGTCCACAGCCCGGACATTTCAGACATCCTGCCGAAAGCACCTCTTCCCCGATGGTAATCGTGCGCTCACAGGTTGGACAAACGACTTCGTAAGGTTCGTCGTCATCCGAAAAAACATCGCTGTATTCCAGTCCTTCCATATCCTCACTGTACAGCAGATTTTCTACACCGGCTAAATCTTCTCCGATGCCGTCGATCTGATCGGATACATCGTCATAGCACTGCTCTAACTGGCCGATCTCCTCAGCCATCTCGCCCAACAGCTCTGCAATCAGCTTGAAGATCTTTGTCTGCTTATCCTGAGGGTCAAGGTTCAATCCATCGATCAGCCCATTGATATAAGCTGCTTTTTCGCTGAGCTTCATAGTCAGTTCCTCCATTAAAAGCCTTTCCGGATCTTACGCTCTCGACATATATTCGCCGGTTCTGGTGTCGATCTGGATCTTGTCGCCTTCGTTGATGAAGATCGGGACCTTGATCTCAGCGCCGGTTTCCAGCGTAGCGGGCTTTGTGACGTTGGTGGCGGTGTCGCCCTTGACGCCCGGCTCGGTGGCGGTCACTTCCAGCACCACAAAGGTCGGAGGCTCAACCCCGAAAACACTGCCCTTGTAGGACATAACTTTGCAGGTCATGTTTTCTTTCACGAACTTGAAATTGTCGCCCAGAACGCTCTGGTTGATCGGGAGCTGCTCATAGGTTTCATTGTCCATGAAATAATACAGATCGCCGTCGTTGTACAGATATTCCATCTCTTTTCTCTCGATGAAAGCGGTGGGATATTTGTCGTTGGGGTTGAATGTTTTTTCAATCACAGCTCCGGTAATGACGTTTTTGATCTTGGTGCGAACAAACGCAGCGCCCTTGCCCGGCTTAACGTGCTGAAACTCAATGATCGTCACGACCTGACCATCCATATCAAAAGTCACGCCATTTCTGAAATCGCCTGCAGTA
>CACYCG010000248.1 GCA_902772855.1 uncultured Ruminococcus sp. | reverse complement strand
GCCTGTCAAGTTTCGGTGCGAATTTTTTGTTAAGGTAGTCAATATACCTGTTAAAATCAGTGATTTCACCATATTTTTTCCTGTATCGATCTGCATCTTGCCAATGAATCAGTTCATGAAGCATGGTACTCAATGGATGATAGCCGCACCTCCCACGAGGTGCGTGAGTTGAAATAGTCAACAAGAACTAAGACTTCAACAACCACAAGGCCGCACCTCCCACGAGGTGCGTGAGTTGAAATCAGAATCAGCTCTCCGACTCCAACTGTGAGCTGTGCCGCACCTCCCACGAGGTGCGTGAGTTGAAATCGGCATTCCTGCCAGTGCCGCCTGACGGTCCCGCATGATCTCCTCAAGGGGCATATCCTCACCTCCTTTTCGGGCATAAAAAAACCGCCCTTTCAGGCGGCAGGGGGCAAAGATTGATTTTGTGGTTGAAATATGCAATTTTTTATTGATTTTCTCCATCAAGCTGTACTTTATTATAAGAAAAAAGTGCAACTCATTCTTTGGATGGCAAGAAAAACACCGCCCTCCGGCGGCAGCCGGATCGCCATGTCCGCATAATCGGAAAGCGTGTGGCAGGCAATTGAACCAACGGATCCGGACGGCTTATCTTCCTTTCTTCCAAAACAAACAGCCGTGCAGACCTCTCTGCACGGCTGTTTCTATCGGATCGGTTTGATTCAGGATTCCGATTCTTCGGCCAGTTCGGTAATATCGAACAGCTTGTACTGGGATTTGCCGTTTCGCTTGACGTAATAAAGCATCTGGTCGGCCCGGTTGAGCGCCAATTCCAGCTCCCGCTTGGAGCCGCCCCGGAAGGTGGTGATGCCGATGGAACAGGAAATCTTTTTATCATCGGGAATGTCGATTTTTTTGCCGAGTTTTTCCCGGATCTCCTCCACAAAGCCGCCCTCGATCTCCCGGTAGATCCGAGAGGCAAACTCAATGCCGTCCTGGTCGGTTTTGTTGTACAGCAGAATAATGAATTCGTCCCCGCCGTACCGCACCGCCAGCCCGCTGCCCTGGGTCATGCGCTTGAACAGATTGGCAAAGGAAACCAGCACCAGATCGCCGATCTCATGTCCGAAGGTATCGTTGTAATACTTGAAATTATCAAGGTCAATATACAGCAGTACGTTGCTGCGCAAATTCCCCTGTGCACAAATGATCTTTGCCTGCCGGCTGAACCCGTTGCGGTTGGTAATGCCGGTCAGGTGGTCTGTGATGGCGGACTGCTCCAGCTTCTGGTTCATTCTTTCGATCATCAGACGGCTGTCAATGCGGCGCATCATTTCACAGAACTGACTGAACGCGAACTTCAGAATCATCAGGTCGTTCCCGCCGAGCTGCACCCGGCTGCCCACGGTGCGGCGCTTGACTTTGATGTACCCCAAAAAAATCGTTTCCGTTCCGGATTCCTCCATCATGGGAATGCCGATAAGGGTCATGATCGGTTCATTGGGGAAGGCCTTGATGACCGGCAAAAACTGCGTGAAGTTCTTGTCTGTCCGGTTGGAAAGAAACGCCTGCCGGTAGGTGCGGAAAAAGTCGAAGATCTTATTAAACTCTTTGTCGGAAAGATCCAGCACCTTGGTGTCCGGCATCGGTTCCCGCTGGTTGTTCCGGCGGCGCAGGATCATGATCTCGTCAAGCCCGTAGCTGCTTTTGATGACGGCGGTGGTGTTGAAATACAGATCGTCCACGCTCATGTTTTCCCGGCTGATGGCTTCCTGCAGGACGGTGAGGAACTTAATGTCCTTTTCCCGCTTCTGCAGCTTGATCTGGGTAGCCTCGTGGCGGGTGATCTGCATGATCTTATTCACCGGCAGCTCCATATCGTTCGGAGCGATCGGCTCGGTCTGCCGGGTGTGATGTTCCTTGAAATACTGCAGCCGCTTCATTTTGCGGAGCAGCCCCTCGCTTTGACAATAGTAAATTCCCTCGTCAATGGCGGCCTCCGCCTTTTCGGTTTCTCCGGTTTTCAGATACAGGTTGCAAAGCTCTAAAGAATAGATCGGGGCGGCAAAGAACATAGCGCTCTGGGCCATGTTCATTTTTTCTTCCACCTTGCGGAACTCCGCAGCGCAGAGCTCGTAATTGTTTTCGTACAGGTACAGCATTCCCTTGACCAAATGGTACAGCAGCAGGTCCTCATCCCATACGCCGTCATTGGCCTCTTTCAGCACCATGATCATATGCTCGACAATAATCTCCATCTTGCTCAGGTAGTAATAGCTGTTGTAATATTCCTTCTGATAATAGCAGCTAATGGCGATGATGCTGTACAGCTTGATATTGCTGCACGCATCGATGGACTGGTAGCCCATTTCCTGGAGCATTTTCAGGATCAGCTCGATCACCGAAGCGGCGCTCCGATAGTCCTCCGCTACAAAATGCATCAGTGCCAAATTATACAGGGAATTGGTCACATCGTTGGGCTGCTCCAGCTCTGTCAGCGTCAGAACGCTCTTTCGCAGGTAGGACAGGGCCTGTTCAAAATCTTCCAGAATAATGCTGTTGTACCCCAGTCCGGCGAGCATATGCGATTCCCGCAGGGGATTGGGCCGCCGCAGGACCGCCAGCCGCTTTTGGTACATCTCCATGACATAGCCGTAATAGCCGGAGCGGGAATAGAGCATGATATTTTTCATGTAGGCGTTGAGCAGGAAATTATCGTTTCCCAGTTCTGTGCCCAATTGAATACCTAAATTGAAATAATAGGGCTGCTTTTCGCCGGAAGCGATGGCGTGCATGGATTCGGGGTCATTTTCAAACCCGAAGACGTACATATACGCCAGAAAGTTCTTGAAATTAAAGCGGATCCCCTGTTCAATGACCTCGGGATCGCATTTGTAATGAAAATCGTATTCAAAAATATCCTTGCCAATGCCGAAATAGGTGGACCACAGGAGGATCTTCGCTTTGAACGCCAGATAATCATCCTTCATTTCCCGGGCGATCTCCACGCATTTTTCGCAGTGATGCCGCACGGAATCAATATGCCCGATCACCATGCGGGCTTTGGCGTAAAAGTAATGGTAATTATAGCGCAGCAGGCGGTCTTTGCTCAGGTAGCACTGCATATCGGTCAGCTTTCCGCACAGCACCAGCGCCTGATCGACCTGCTTGGAATTCATGTCGATCATCGTGGCTAACTGGATAAACTGAAGCTGCTCATTCCGCTCGAAGCGAATGGTTTTTTCATCGAGGCGGTTCATGATATTATTGATGTAATAATAGGCGTCCTGCAGAGAGAACATATAATACATATTCAGGATCTTAGAAAAATACTCCTGAAGATAGGCCTTGTCAAACCAGAATTCATCCTGCACGTCCATCGTGCGCTCGCTGTCCATGCGGCCCCATTCGAGCTGGAGGTTCTGGTTGTCAGCGGCCTGCATCAGATCGTTCCAGACGTCCTTTTTATAATCCGTGATGATAAACTCGTCATTGTACATCAGCACCGCATGGATCTTCAGCGAATGGTCCACAATGGCCCTGAGCAGGCGGATGGTGCTGTAGGGCGCTAAATGCAGTTTAGAAATGATGAAGACAAGGGGATGTTCCTCGGAGATATACTTCAGAATGCTGACAATGCTTTGCAGCATCCGGGAGCTTTCGTAATTGATCTCAAAATAGAGAACGTCTTCCCGGCGGGTGCATTGTTCGCTGCGGATGAAACCGGCGATAGGCTCCATATGCAGGGAATACACGCCGCAGGCCTGCAGAAACTCCTCCTCGGACAGAGAGGAGCGGTAGAACCGAACGTAGCATTCCCGGATCCACTTCAGGAAAGGGTCGTAGGAGGCGTGCATTTCGTGCATGGCATATTCGTGATAAAAGAAAACCTTGTCCCCGGAAAGATCGGACTGAGCCAGGATCTCTTCTTCGGAAATAGCCAATGTATTATAATGTTTGACAAAGATGATGTTCTTGTCCTCTTTATCCAGATAAGAAGCAACCACGTTTTGGACATAAGACTTAAAATCCATACGATCCTCCCCGCATCCGATTTCCGGATCATCATGACATATATAGTAATTATACCATGTTTTCGGGATATTTCAATAACCTTTCTCCGAAACAAAGCGTAATTTCATAAATGTTTCATAATTATCAGACAACATATCAGACAACAGCTCTCTGCCGGAAGCACCGCCGCTGGCGGCTCAATGAATAACGAATAATGAATAATGAATAGTGAATAATGGTCTCGCGTTTGAGGTGGTTCTTGTGGTTTTCGTTTTTCTGAAGGGCAGCTTCTCCGTATAAAGGGCAGGTTCCTCTCCTCGGGCAGCTCCCCGGCGTTTCTTC
>CACYCG010000247.1 GCA_902772855.1 uncultured Ruminococcus sp. | reverse complement strand
TTTCAAAAGGCGGCAGAGTCCAGAGGTGCGGGTCTCCGGTGGAGACCTCTGCCGAAGGCGCTGGGCGGAAGTGCCCTTGGGGTGCACCGACCGAACCGGCAGGTGAGACAGGAGCCTCTGGTCGCACTCCGCAGAGTGCGACCAGACCTGTCCGTCAGCAAGCGCCAGCCTGCAACGCCATCAAGGAAAAGCCCCCAAAGCCGGCGCATCAAAAAGACAGCAGACGATTCTCCACATAGAATCACCGACCCGAACCGGAGAACCTGCCCGCTATCGGACGACCTCTCCTGCGGAAAAGTCCAAATCAGAAGAGCAACCTCCAACCTGGAGATTATTTTCACTATTCGTTATTCACTGTTCATTATTCATTGAGCCGCCAACGGCGGCGTTCCCCCCCTTCCCTTCAGAAAAACAAAAATCAGAAGGAGAAGCTTACACATGAATCTTTAATTCCCGACTCCTCACTCTGAATCAAATGGCTGATAGCTGACTGCCGCATCTGCTTCTCTCTCCGTTTTTATGAAAGAAATAATAAAATTTCAATAAAAAAGGTTGCATTTTTCGTTTGCTTTGTGTAAAATGTATATAGCGGTGTTATGCGTCGTGTTCGCAAACCGAAAATCGGTCCAAATTTGTTAAAGTGAGGGAATCATAATGTCAAACAGATTGTTTCAAGGCGTCATTCATCAAATGCGTGACACCATTGATCGTACCATTGGTGTTATTGATGAGACTTCCGTTGTTATTGCCTGCAGTGAACTGCAGAAAATCGGGGAGGTGAACGAACATATCACCTCGGAAATGATGGTCTCCGGCGCTCCCTTTGTTCTCAACGGCTACACCTACAAGGCTTTCGGCAATAAGCCCAGAAGCGAATATGCCGTCTTCGTGGCCGGAAACGATTATGCCGCTCAGAAATACGCCGCCATTTTAGCTATTTCTCTGGGCAGCATCAAACAGTATTATGACGAAAAGTATGACCGGGGCAATTTCATTAAAAACGTTATCCTCGACAATATCCTCCCCGGCGATATTCTCCTGAAATCACGGGAGCTGAAATTCAACACCGACGTCACCCGGGTGTGTATGCTCATCAAAATCTCCACCAAAACCGATATTTCCGCCTATGACGTCATCCAGAACCTGTTCCCCGATAAGAATAAGGATTTTGTCATCAATATCAATGAAACCGATATTGCTTTAGTGAAGGAGATCAAAACGGATACTGATTCAAGAGATCTCGAAAAATTAGCCAGCTCCATTGTGGACACCCTTTCCGGCGAGTTTTACACCCACTGCGTCATCGGCATCGGCACGCCGGTGACCGGGATCAAGGATTTGGCCCGTTCCTTCAAGGAAGCAGGCGTGGCGCTCGAAGTAGGAAAAGTGTTCGATACCGAACGCTCCATCGTCAGCTACGACAAATTGGGCATCGCCCGTCTGATCTATCAGCTCCCCACCACCCTGTGCGATATGTTCCTCAAAGAGGTTTTCAAAAAAGGTTCCATCGAATCCCTCGATCAGGAGACCCTGTTTACCATTCAGCGCTTCTTTGAAAACAACCTGAACGTCTCCGAAACCTCCCGGAAGCTCTTCGTCCACCGGAATACGCTGGTATACCGGCTGGAAAAAATCAAAAAGCTGACCGGCCTTGATTTGAGAGAGTTTGAAGATGCCATTATCTTCAAGGTCGCTCTGATGGTGAAAAAATATCTTTCCTCCAACCCGATCAAATACTGACCCCTCCCGCCGCTGTCTTCCGGACGGCGGCTTTTTTTCGTTTCTGCCATTTTTTCTATCGGAAATGGCAGAATCGCCGCCGCTGTTAGTGTAAAATAATTCTGGGATTATTTACAGAAGGCTGTCAGAAGAAGAACGCCTGAAAATCCCGGGTCCAGCGTCACGCTGGTTTGAAAAGGGTGGACGGAAACTTTGCTTTCCTTTGCAAGACTTTTAGCGTCTTCTCTTCATCAGGTACAAGTTTTTGAAAAGGGGGTCTGGGGGAGAATCCCCCAGATACGGGGTGCAGCGCCGCCGCTGCCGCTGGGCATCAAGAGCGCTTGACATAGCTGTGCCGGATAGTGTATGATACTGTCATTACGAGAGGAGAGGGGATAGGAAATGAAAACGAACTGGAAAGCGGCGATCTTTGATTTTGACGGAACCTTAGCAGATTCCATGTATGTCTGGTCGAAGGTCGATGAAGAGTTCCTGCACGCACGGGGAATTCCGGTCACGCAGGAATACACCGACGCCATGAGGACCATGTATTTTGAAACGGCGGCCGCCTACACAAAAGAAACCTATGGTCTGCTGGAAACGCCGGAAGAGATCATGCAGATTTGGCTGGAACTGGCGCATCGGGAGTATGCCGAATCGGTTCGCTTTAAGCCCGGCGCCGCAGCGCTGGTGCGAAAGCTGAAAGACTCCGGCTGTCTGTTAGCGATGGCCACCTCCAACAATCCCTATCTGCTTCGCCCCTGTCTGGCCAATAATCAGATGGAGGGGGTTTTTGATTTGATCTGCTACACCTCCGAAGTCGGCATGAATAAAGATCATCCGGAAATTTATCTCTATACGGCTGAAAAATTAGGCGTCAAGCCGGAGGACTGTGTGGTTTTTGAGGACATCATTGAGGGGATCTGCAGCGCTAAAAAAGCCGGTATGCATACGATTGCCGTATATGATCCTGCTAACGAAGCCTTCCGGGAGGAATTGAAAGAAACGGCGGAAGGTTTTATCGAAAGCTACCGGGAAATGCTTGACGAATTTCCCCAATAAGATTATAATAGATACGGTCTTTTGTTTTAGTCATTACAGGAAGAGGAGAGAAAAGCATGAAAACAAGAATTGGTATTGTCGGATACGGAAACTTAGGAAGAGGAACCGAATTAGCGGTTGCAGCAGCAAAAGATATGGAATTAGCGGCTGTCTTTACCCGCCGTTCTCCGGAGAGCGTGCACATTCTCACACCGAATGTTCCGGTCGTCCATGTGGACGAAATCGAAGCATGGCAGGATAAGATTGACGTATTGATCCTTTGCGGAGGCAGCGCCACCGATCTTCCTGTGCAAACGCCTCACTTTGCCCGTATGTTCAACGTGATCGACAGCTTTGATACCCACGCCCGCATTCCGGAGCATTTTGCGGCGGTTGATGCGGCGGCAAAAGAAGGCGGCAAAGTCGGCATGATCTCTGTCGGATGGGATCCGGGTCTGTTTTCTCTGAACCGTGTCTATGCCAATGCCATTCTTCCGGATGGCCGGGATTACACCTTCTGGGGCAAGGGCGTCAGTCAGGGTCATTCCGATGCCATTCGCCGGATCAAGGGCGTCAAAAATGCCAAACAGTATACCATTCCCTGCCCGGACGCTCTGGAAGCGGTCCGCAGCGGCTCTCAGCCCGAACTGACCACCCGTCAGAAGCACACCCGGGAATGCTTTGTTGTTTTGGAAGACGGAGCCGATGCGGCCGCCGTGGAGCAGCAAATTAAAGAAATGCCCAATTATTTTGCCGATTATGATACAACGGTTCATTTTATCAGCGAAGAAGAGCTTCTGAAAGAGCACGCCGGGATGGCGCACGGCGGCTTTGTTTTTCGCTGCGGAAAAACCGGTCAGCAAAAGGAGCATACCCACATCATTGAATACCGCCTGACACTGGATTCCAATCCGGAGTTTACCACCAGCGTCCTGATTGCCTACGCTAGAGCCGTCAAGCGTTTGTATGATGAGGGCCAGGCCGGAGCAAAAACCGTGCTGGATATTCCTCCGGCCTATCTCTGCGCACAAAGCGGGGAAGAGCTGCGGGCGCATTTCCTGTAATTTTCCTTCAATTATTGAAAAAACGCTTGATTCTTGCAGAAAAAAGGTATATACTATAAAGGTGCTTGAAAAAAGAGCGCCCGGAAGGAAGCAGATAAACTATGAAATATGCAGTCATTCTTTGTGATGGCATGGCCGACAGACCAGTTGCAGAATTAGGAAATAAAACCCCTATGACGGCCGCACACAAGCCTCATATGGAGGCTCTGGCCAGAAAGTCCGAGATCGGGCTGGTACGCACGGTAGGGGCGGGCTTGAAGCCCGGAAGCGACGTGGCCAATCTGTCTGTGATGGGATACGACCCCAAGCAGTATTATTCCGGCCGTTCTCCTCTGGAAGCCGCCAGCATCGGCATTGACCTGAAGGACGATGACGTCACCCTCCGCTGCAATCTGGTCACGCTCTCAGAAGAGGAACCGTATGAACAAAAAACGATCCTGGATTACTGCGCCGGAGATATTTCCTCCGCCGAAGCCCGGATCCTCATTGAATACATTCAGGAAAAACTGGGAAATGAAGTTTTTCGATTCTATTCCGGTGTCAGCTACCGTCATTGTCTGGTGTGGACAAAAGGCGAGCCGCATCCCGGTATCCTGACCCCCCCGCACGACATAACGGGAAAAGTCATTACCGACTATATCCCCAAGGGAGATTTCACTGCGCCGCTGTATGACCTGATGAAGAAAAGCTATGAGCTTTTGAAAGACCACCCCGTCAATCGGAAGCGCATCGAAGAAGGCAAAAACCCCGCCAATTCCATCTGGCTTTGGGGCGAGGGCATGAAACCCCGTCTGGACCTGTTTTCCGAGAAGTTTGGGCTGAAGGGTTCGGTTATTTCTGCGGTCGATCTGCTCAAGGGAATCGGCAAATGCGCCGGCATGAACGTCTGCCAGGTAGAAGGCGCCACCGGCTATATCGACACCAACTTTTCCGGCAAAGCGCAGGCTGCTATGGAAGAGTTCCGGAAAGGACAGGATTTCGTCTATATCCATGTCGAAGCACCGGATGAATGCGGTCATCGTGCCGAAGCCGAAAACAAAAAGAGAAGCATTGAACTCATTGATGAATATATCATCGGGCCGGTAGTGGAGTATCTCCGTTCCAGCGGAGAGGATTTCAGTGTCATGGTTCTTCCGGACCATCCCACGCCTCTGTGCATCCGCACCCATTCCGCCGAGCCGGTGCCGTATCTGATCTATCGAAGCAACGCCGAGCAAACGCAGGACATCGACGTGTTTGATGAAGCGTCTGCGGAAGCCTCCGGTGTATTTGTGGACCCCGGCCACACCCTTATGAATCGCTTTCTACAAAAATAATTGTATAACTTCCTTTGACGTCAAAGGCATCGGACTTTTGTTCCGGTGCCTTTGGTGTTTTTTTATGCCCAATAGGCAAAGACAGCGTCCCTTCCCACCGGGGAAAGGGACGCTTGAGGTTTATTCAATGGATTTCAGAGATTCCACCATACTGATCCGGTTCATCTTGACATACATCACCGCATTGACAAGAAGCGAGAAAAGGATCGTCAGACCGAATCCGAGACAATAACTCAGCGGGCCGACAAACTGCGGAAACATGACCATATCCATTTGAATGGATCTCATAATAAAAGCATTGAAAACAGTTCCAATAGGCAGCCCCAGACAGGCCCCGCACAAGGTCAGCACCATGTTTTCCCGGTAGATATAATTGGCTGTTTCAAGGTTATAGAAGCCCAGCACCTTGATGGTCGCAATTTCCCGCACCCGTTCGGAGATATTGATATTGGTCAGATTATACAGCACCACGATCGCCAGCATACCGGCGCAGATGATCAGCACCAGTACGATCACGTTCAGGGAAGAAAGCATATCCTGAATGGAAACGAGGGTATCGTTGATCATGGAAACAGTCATGATATCCTCTTTTTGCATCCATTCGTAGGCGATGGTGTGTTCATCCTGTTTGGCGGAGTCTGCTACCTGAACGAACACAAGGTTGTACTCCAATTCTTTTCCGGTCACATTTTCGTAGAGAGCCGGCGTCATATAGATGAAATTGCCCGCATAGTTTTCGGTGATGCCGCTGACGCGGCAGGTGTAATAATCGTCTCCGATGGTAAAGCGAACGTCATCGCCCACACCTGCCTGTGAAAGCTCTGCCAATCTTTCGGTAATGACCACTCCTTCGTCCGTCAGCTCCACCGGCATGTGGGTACTGCGGTCGCGCAGGATAAACATTTTCTCGAATTGTTCCCGGTTTTCTCCGATTACCAGATGAAGGGCCAGTTTTTCGCCGTTATGTGCAAACTGAACAGTCGTCCAGCTCTGATACGCCAGCAGGCTTTCCCGGAAACGATGATCTTCATGGAACTGTGCCATCAGATATTGTTTTTTCTCAGCGGTTTCCGATCTGGTCAGCGCATAGATCTCATCATAGATCGTCAATTCCTGATACTGCAGGTCCGCAATACCGGAAATAGAATCTTTCAGCCCCATGCCGCCAACGATCAGCGCCGTACAGCCGGCCACGCCCACGACCGTCATACAAAACCGTGCCTTATAGCGGAACAGATTTCTGGCGGTTACCTTAGAAGTAAAGTTCATTCTTTTCCAGATCGGCGTCAGGTATTCCAGCAGGATCCGCTTGCCGGGTTTCGGCGCTTTGGGGCGCATAAGAGTGGCGGGATTGATCTTCAGTTCCCGATAGCAGGCAAACACAGCCACCAGACAGGTGCAGAGAATGCCGGTCCCAGCGGAGAAGGCCAGGCAATCCCACGGGATCACCAGAACCGTTTTCGGCAGGGTGTACATCATGGAATAGGTATCCAAAATGATAAAGGGGAGGGTTGCGATCCCGATGACCGCTCCGATCAGACTTCCCAGCACAGCGGCCGCCGCCGCATACACAAAATATTTGCGGGCGATAGCGGGGTGAGAGTAGCCGAGGGCCTTGAGGGTGCCTATCTCCGTTCTTCTTTCCTCCACCATACGGGACATGGTGGTCAGACAGACCAGAACGGACACCAGCAGGAAAAAGATGGGGAAAACGGTGGCCACGTTATCCACCCGCTGTGCATCTTCTTCGAGATTGGCATACCCGGGATTATCGGTCCGGTCATAGATATACCATTTGGCGTCTTTCAATTGATCAATTTTCTTTTCCGCCTCCCGGATCTGATCTTTTCCTTCCGAAAGCTTGAGGGCTGCCTGATATTTTCCCAGCAGCAGCAGTTCTCTTCCTTCCTTAATGACGGCCAATCCTTTGGCGGATTCGGTTTCTAATTGCTTTTTCCCTTCTTCGAGTTCCTTTTCGCCTGATTGCAGTTTCTTTTCGGCTTCCTGCAATTCCAGCAGCCCACTGGAAACCGCTGCATCATATTCCAGCCGCCCTATCGTCAGTTTGCTTTCCGCTTCGTCCAGCTTGATCTTCGCTTCTCCTAATGCTGCGGCACCTTCGGCCTTCTTTTCTGTCAATTGCTGCCGAGCGTCCGCTAATTGCTGCCCAGCTTCCAAAAGCTGCGCTTCTCCTTCCTGAAGCTGCCGCTGTCCTTCATCATACTGCTGCTGATAGTCTTCGATTTTTTTCTGGTATTCCTCCAGTTCCTTCTGCCATTGTGCCGCCGTTTCCCTGGCGTTTCCTCCCGCCGGGAGCCACCTGTCAAGATGGGCCAGTTTTTCTTCCAATCCGTCCACAACCGTCTGTGCCAGATCAATAGCGGTTTTCATCAGGGACATTTTCGATTCCGCCTGCGGTTTGGTAGCGGAGTAAAAGATGGTGTATTGGAGCTGGTATTCATTTTCTGCCTGTGAAAGCTGTTTTTCGGCTTTTTCTATTTCCGCATCATACTCTTGCTTTCCACGCTCATATTCAGCCAGTCCGCTGCTGTATTGCTGCTGCGCTTCAGCAAGCTGCTTTTTGGCCTGTTCAATTCCCTCCTGATAGGATTTTTTGCCGTCTTCAAGTTTCTGTTTGCCCTCTTCCAGTTCTTTTTGGCCGTCTATCAGCTTTTGTTCGCCAGCAAGGACCTTGTCATAATATTCCTTTTCTCCGTCAGATAGCTTTTTTTCGCCGTCAGCAATCGACTCTTTTGCTTCCCGTTCTCCATCGGCGTATTCTTTTTTGGCCTTAGCCAGTGCGTCTTCCGCTTCCTGCAGGGTGTTTTCGTTAAAGATCCGGATTCGCTCTCTGGAAAGCGCTTCGATTTCCTTAGCTTCCTCTTTTACGCCATTTTTATAGGCTTCATCCCAAAAAGAAGGATACTCTGAACCGGCTCTGGTTTTTGCATACACGCAGGTATAGCGCTCCGAGCGGAACTCTTCCGGCAAAATGAAAATAAAGAAACTGATGGAGCCGCTTCCCAGATTGGTATTGCCCCGCTGATAGGTAATATACATCGGTGTCTGAACCACGCCTACAATCGTATAGGTCAGATGAGAGACCGTATCAAGGGTATCCTTTTCCTGCACCTTTGTATTGAAGGTAATGGTGTCGCCGATCTGATACTGAGATAGTTTTTCGTAAAAGTATTTGTCAATGACACATTCGTTGTTTTTCTGCGGCAGCCGTCCTTCTGTCACGATTGGTTCATTGAGGATCGTCTGGTTGTAGTCGGTTTTTTGAGGAAGGGCTAACACCGAAACGACCGTATCAATATTCTTCTGCGTGATGACTAAATTGGAGGTATAAGACGGCATCACTTCCTCCACGCAGTCCAATCCGGCGAGAGCCCGCACGTCTTCCTCATCAAACCCGACCGTAGAGATCAGCCGAAAATCCATTAAATGCTGATCCGTAAAATAACCTTCTCCGGTGCGGATCATGCTGGGGCTGGACGCCTTCACGCCGGAAAAGAAACCCACACTCAGCGCAACAATGGCCATGATGGAAATGAAACGGGAGCGGGTCCTGCTAATTTCACGGATTATGTTTTTATGTATAGCTCGCATAACACCGTTCCTTTCCGATAGCGGGCGCCGTTACCATTCTATTTTTTCAATGGGAAGCGGATTCGGGTTCACAGCGTTGCTCACCACTTTTCCGCTTCTCATACGGATCACCCGGTTCGCCATAGGGGTAATAGCGGAGTTATGGGTAATGAGCACCACCGTCATCCCGTCCTGCGAGCATTTGGTCTGAAGGAGCTTTAAGATCGTTTTGCCGGTATTATAATCGAGAGCGCCGGTCGGCTCATCGCACAGCAGGAGCTTCGGCCGCTTGGCCAGGGCTCTTGCAATCGAAACCCGCTGCTGTTCACCGCCGGATAACTGGGAGGGAAAGTTGTTTTTCCGTTCCGAAAGCCCCACGCTGTCCAGCGCTTCATCGGGGTCCATGGAGTTTCTGCAGATTTGCGTGGCCAACTCCACATTTTCACGAGCCGTCAGGTTTGGGATCAGGTTATAAAACTGAAACACGAACCCGATGTCATAGCGCCGGTAGGAAGCCAAATCCCGGCTTCCTAAATGGCTGATATCCTTTCCGCCGACCAGGATCTTTCCTTCATCGCACTGGTCAATGCCTCCGAGGATATTCAGCACCGTTGTTTTTCCGGCCCCGCTGAGTCCCACCACTACGGCAAACTCTCCCTCATCGATCGAAAAGCTCACCCCGTCCACAGCGTTGATCGTAACTTCTCCCATCTGATAGCGTTTATAGACATTTTCAAAACAAACGAAATCTTTCACTTCCGTGCCTCCGTCACAAACTGTTTTCCGTCAGCCACCGGTCGGCATATTCCGCAACGCCCCGAAGAGTTTCCTCCTCAAAGGGAGAGTGCAGCCCGGCTGCTTCCACCAGTTCTGTCATCGTGCGGGTACCGGCCAAACGCACTAAATCCATATATTGTTTCCAGGCCTTTTCATGGTCCTGCTGTATCAGCACCCAGAACTCCAGCGCCACCGTCTGCGCCAGACAGTAGTCGATATAATAAAACGGATTTTCATAGATATGCATCTGTCTTTGCCAGCCCCGGCCTTCTCCGTAAAAAGGAGAACCATCCAGCCGGATCCACGGCATATAGACAGCCGACAGCTTCCGCCATACACCATGTCGTTCGGCCGGAGTCAGATCGGGCTGTTCATACATAATATGCTGAAAATGATCCACCATCGTTCCATAGGGAAGAAAGGTCAGCGCTCCGGACAGATGGCTATAGCGGAACTTCCGGCTATCGGAGCCGAAAAAGGCGTCGCTTTTGGCCCAGCCGAAAAACTCCATCGTCATGGAATGGATCTCACAGGCTTCCAGCGTAGGGCTGCGGAAATCGGAGGGGAGGAGGTCTCTGGCCATATAATACGCAAACGCATGACCTGCTTCATGGGTGATCACTTCCACATCATCCGCCGTTCCGTTAAAGTTTGCAAAAATGAACGGAACATGGTAATCATCAAAACTGGTGCAGTAGCCGCCCCCGGCCTTGCCTTTTTTGCTGAGCACATCCATCAGTTCATCAGAGAACATCAGGTCAATAAAAGACCCGGTCTCCTCAGACAATTCATGATACAGTTCCCGTCCCACCCGCAGAATGTCCTGCGCAGTTCCCTGCGGGGTCGGATTGCCGTCCACAAATTTTAAAGCGGCATCGGAAAAAGACAGGGGATAGGGCTTGCCGGTGCGTTTAGCCTGATCCCGGAACAATCTTTCGGCAATCGGGACGATATATTTTCGCACAGCCTCCCGAAAGCGGGCCACATCCTCCGGCGTATAGCAATTGCGGGTCATCTGCAGATATCCCAGCGGAACAAAGGATTTATAACCGAGTTTTTGGGCCATTTTTGTGCGCAGCGTTACCATCTCGTCGTAGATCCGGTCCAGCTCATCCCCGTTTTCCTGATAAAACCGTCCTTCCGCTTCCCAGGCTGCCATCCGGACAGCATCATCGGGGGATTCTTTGAACGGGTGCATTTGAGAGATCGTCCTTTTTTCCCCTTCAAATTCGATTTGTGCGGATGCGATCAGTTTTTGGTAGGCAGTTTCCAGCTTGTTGGTTTCCTGTGTTTCGGGAATGATTTTGGAAGAAAAGGAACGCAGGAACATATCGCTGTTGAGAAACAGCAGTTTGCCGAACCGGTTTTCCAGATCTTTCCGGAAGCGGCTTTTCAGGACCTGCCCGGTAAAGCGGAGCTGAAGTTCGGAAAACACCGGCGAAAACTCATCCATCGCCTCTGTTTCCTGCTCATAAAAAGGATCTTCCGTATTGATCGTATGTCTTGCATAAGCCAAACTCATCATGGTGCCGATATGCTGCGAAAACCGGTCCCATTCCAGAAAGATCTTTTCGGCCTCTTCTGCCGAATCTGCCTTCTGAAAGGCTTCGATCAGGCGCAAAGCCTCTTTTTCCGTTTCTTCCGGAGCGGGGCGCTGATAGGACATTTCTGAAAACTTCATGCTAAGTTCCTCCTTCGGCTCCCGGCATCGCAGCCGCTCTGACTGCCGCCGTTATATAATAGTATTGTACCCTATGAGAACAAAAAAATCAACAAATCAAAAGGGTTCCCGCTTCAGTTTTTTTACCCTTCCTCTTTGTTTCCGTTTGTTCAGATGGTTTTTTTATTCCTGTCTTCCAACCTTCTTCGCAGGCGGAAGGAAAACCTTCCCTCTGCCTGGATATCGGGCTATGCCGGATAGGGAAAAGGAGGATGGAACCTTTTGAACAATGGGAGACATCAAAAAGGCACTGCCAAAGCAGTGCCTTGAAACAATCAGGTTGAAAGAAAGCAAATCAGGCTCAGCTTTCTTTTGTAAACAGGCGTAAAAGATACAGAAACAGGTTGATATAATCCAGATACAGGTCAAACGCAGCAACAGAGGAGAACTTTTTCAGCAAGGCTTCGTTTCCCTCTAAGATCCGGTAATAATGCCGGATCTTCTGAGTATCCACAGCGGTATACCCGATAAACAGCGCTACACCGGCCAGACTGATCAGCAGATCATTCACCGGGAGCCGGAAGAGCATGGCGGCAGCCGTGTACAGCAGCAGTCCGAACAGGCCGATCAGAAGAGCGTTTTTCCAATTGGTGAGATCCCGTTTTGTCACCATTCCGTAGACGGTCATCATCCCGTAGACCCCGGCGGCAGCCGCAAAGGCAAAAACGGCATTTCCAACTCCGTAAATCAGAAGGATCGGAGCAAAAATACAACCGTTGAGAATCGCATACACCCAGAACAGCACCCGGCAGACAGCCGGCGGAATAGCGGTCACAAACACTCCCGTCACAAATACCGCAGCAATTTCCACCACCATGATGATATGGAACAGCGGCGTATGCGCCGAAGCAAAGGAAGCGGCCGCAGAGGAGTTGAGCAGAAACAGCAGGCTGACGGCAAAAGTCAGCAGCAGCCCGCCAAACATCCGGGCATAGGTTTTTCGTGCATATTCAGTCAGCGAAACAGACGGTTTTTGAGGCACGGAATAGGGGTTAGGCGCTGGCACAGCAGCCTCCGGACGCAAACCGGAATAATAGGATTGGTTCATTCAAACAGGACCTCCTTCAAAACCCGCACATTTTTTCAAGTCCATTATACCCTCTCTCCCCCCAAAAGTCAACCAACCCGCCAGCGCCAGCGTGACGCTGGACCCGTAGCCGGGGGAGTCCCCCCGGCCCCCCTACCTGAACTTGAGCCTGAAGAAGACGCCAAAGTTCTTGCAAAGGCCAGCGGCGTGGTGCACTGGGCGAAAGTGCCCTTGGGGTGCTGCACCCGGGATTTCCAACCGTCTGCTTCTATGAATAGATATGCAGAATGCTTTAGCAGATGTTTTTAGACACCGAGCCCCCTTCCCAAAAACCTGCACTGAATAGAGAAAAGAGCAGCTCCGGATTCTTACTTAATGGCGAAAAACCCCGCCTGCAGATAAGAAGCCCATAACAGATCCACGGAACGGAATCCGCATTCACGCAGCAGCGTGATATGTTCTTCTATGGTGATCGGGAAAACCTCCGTTCCTCTGCGGGCCAGATGGGCCTGAACTTCTTCCGGACTTTTGCCGGAAGAAACCAGAAACTCCGCCCAGCGTTCTGCCCCGATCAAGTCGCTTTGAGGGGTGGATAAAGCAATATTTTCAAAAGTGATGAACAACCCCGAAGGCTTCAAGGCTTTGTAGCAGTTTTCTACGGCTTTTTTCCGGGTGGGACGGTCAAGGTAGTGATGTGACTGTACGGCCGTTACAATATCAAATTCTTTGTCAAAGCTCAGATCCTGAGAACTTGTGCAAAGGTATCGGATATGGTCGTTTCCGAGTTTTTTCCTGGCTATGGCAAGCATTCCCTCAGACGGATCGCACAGCGTCCAGTCGATGTTGTCCATCCTCTCCAACGCCTTCTGCACAAGACTTCCCGTGCCGCAGCCGGTATCCAGCCATCGGATCCGCTCACGCCCCAGCGTCCGTACCAGATCTATGATCTGGCTGTGAAAGTTCCGATAGTAGGGGAGAACAGAATCAATGCGGCTGTCATAATCCTCCGAGCTGTATGATGATGCATTATCCTTCATGTGTCGTTTCTCCCTTTTCTGTTCCTGTTTTTATTCCGGATCCTTGACAGCGAGCATAAAATCCACGTCTCCTCCGAACGAATGGAACACCAGTCCGCTCACTTTGGGAGAGGCGGCATAATAGCGATTTTCTGTATACAGCGGATAGAAAACTCCCTGATCGACCAAAAACGCTTCCGCTTTTCCGATCTGACCGGCATACGAGTCCCCCTGACGGCGTTTCAGCGTTTCAAGCATCCCTTCAAATTCTTCCGAAGCAAAATGGGGAAGATTCTGCCGGCTGTTTTGCGAAAATGCTTCCAGCGTATCGAGGGGAGACGTGCCCTCCACCGTCAGAGGCGCCAAGGCAATTTCATATTCCCCCCGGGCCACTCTGTCTTTCAGTTCGGAAAGAGGCACGGGTTTTTTGTTGAAATAACTTCCGGTCAGCCGATTCCAGGTTTCAATCATCGTATTGACGCAAGTCTGGGAGGCTTCATCATCGGGGCAGAGGATCGTAAACTTCAGGGCTGCATCCGTCTCAAGATCTTTAACAGCTTGTTTCAGCAGTGCCGAGGCGTCCTGACCTGCAGAAAATGAAATATCACCCACCGTTTTCCGATAGAAACGGTTATCCACCTGCGCCGAATCCGGGATCAGCGTATGGGTCTGCATACATCCATCCGGCATATCTTTAACGATCTCCTCATACGAAAGCGCAGCCAGAAGGGCAAGCCGCAGAGTGCGGTTTTTCAGGAGAATATCCTCACAATTCAAAGAGATCCCCCACAGAGTGTCGCCGAATCCGGTCAGCGTAAGTCCGGCTTCTTTGGCTTTTCCGGCTTCAGAGGCGGACACCGGCGCACAATCCAGCGTTCCGCTGAGGATCGCATCGCAGACGTTTTCCGGACTTCCCCCGATCTGCACGTTCACCCCCGCTGGGATCGGACTGGCAAGCCCGACGTATTCCCGGTTTTTCCGCAGATAGATATGGTCGTCATGCACCCAGCCGTTGCTTCGGATGGCAAAAGCTCCGTTGCACAGCAGTTTATCCGCTTCCCGCCCATATTGACCGGCGGTTTTTTCAAAAAAGTTCTGGTGACAGGGCATCGCCGCAGGGGTAGAGAGCACCTGCAGAAAATCCGCATCCGGGTATTCAAGCTGAATGATCAATGTCTGGCTGTCCGGGATCATCACGCCCAGATGGTCAGGCGAGATTTCTCCCCGGTTGATCTTTTCCGCATTCCGGATCCCAAACAGCATCGAGGCGGTCGGGGAAGAGGTCTGCGGAAGAAGAGCCCGCTTCAGTCCATATAAAAAATCCGCCGAGATCACCGGCGTTCCATCGTTCCATTTGATCCCCTTGCGAAGATAGAAGGTATACCGCATATGATCCCCGCTGATCTCCCAGCGTTCCGCCGCTCCGGGAACGGGATCGTTTTCTTCATTGAGCCGAACCAGTCCTTCAAATAAATTCAGGATCAGCATCCGGGCGCCGGCATCATTGGCGATCTGCGGGTCGAGCGTCACCGGTTCCGAGTCAATGGCATATAAGATGATCTGATCCTCCGGACTTTCCTGCTGCCGGGTGCAGGCGGCACCGAAAACAATCAGGACAAGGCAGAGGAGCAGCGATACGATTTTTTTCACGATAAAGCATCTCCTTCTTTACGAAGCGCTGACTATTATCATATAATGGGGAAAAGGGGATGTCAACTACAAAACTGATACGATTTCATTACGCCGATGTAAACCATTTTTCAATATAACCAGCAGCCAATAGCCATCAGCGTTATCATGATTCCGTAACAGGTTTTCAGAAAGGATTCAAACCAGAGGAAGAGGACACGGAAATCAATTTTCAAAATAGGAATGAAAACGCCTCTGGCCGCCGGTTTCTTTTCAACAAAATTGATTTCCTTGGGAAGAGGATAATTATAATTGATTATTTCCGAAAATATGGTATAATAGCGTCATATGCAGCAATCTGACAAGAATCGACCGGTCGTTGTTTGCATTTGCATGACCTTTCTGATCCGGCAAAAGCTGTGATCGTGAGAAAAGCGGGGGAGAGAAATGAATAAGTCGTTTATCCGGCCTTGTTGTCTGTGCGGGGCAGCCATTGTGCTGCTGTCCGGATGTCAGAAAACCACAGAAGAGGAACCGGCTGCGGAAACAGTCAGCCAAACGGTGCTCTCATCCTCCGAGCAGAACGCCATCCACAGCCTGATCGAATCCTATTATGCCGCCGTGGCCGCTCACGATTACGAAGCCATCACCGCTCTTTCTTCGGAAGAGTTCATCTGGAATTATGACCAGACCGGTTTTTATGACTATTGCCGCCGTATCACGGCTGCTTCTCCTGTCAGCATTGAAGACGGATCCCTTCTTCAAGAAGGCGACCGGCTGCTTGTGCCGGTGCAGGTTTCTTTAACTTATGACGCCCCTCATCTTGATGAAGAAGGCGTCAGCCAGGATTCCGGCCTTTTCGACCAGAAGATGCTGTTTGTGCTGTCCCAAAAAGGGGACGAATACCGGATCGAAGATATCAGAAGCCGTGTCATGGGCTGATGTCCCGCTGTCTTTTCCGCAAGGACGGGAACGATCGTCATCCGCCGCCTGTTTTGGGCGGCTGCCAAAATAGACTCAAATGGAGGTTTCCGATTATGACCAATGAAGAACTGAAAACGACCAACCTGTTGGATCTTTCCAAAACCATCGCCGCCCCTCTATTTGAAGGGCTCCTGTACCCGTGGGAGGCTCTTCCGAAAATATCCGATTTCATCGCCGCTCTTGGCCCGACTCTTCCGGAAGAAGAATATGAACGCCGGGGAGACATGGTGTGGATTGCCCGCTCTGCTACCGTTTATGATTCCGCCTGGATTCAGGGGCCCCTAATCGTTTGCCCGGGAGCGGAGATTCGTCACTGCGCCTTTATCCGGGGCAGTGCCATTGTCGGCAGCGGCGCCGTGATCGGCAATTCCACAGAGCTGAAAAACTGCATTATTTTTGATTCCGCACAGGTTCCGCATTATAATTACATCGGGGATTCCATCCTCGGCTATATGGCTCATCTCGGAGCAGGCGCCATCACCTCCAACCTCAAATCCGACCGAAGCCTTGTGACCATACCGAGCATTGACGGAAAAATCCATACCGAACTGAAAAAATTCGGGGCGATCGTAGGAGATCATGTGGAAGTTGGCTGCAATTCTGTTCTGAATCCGGGAACTGTCATCGGAAGAGGCAGCACCGTTTATCCTCTTTCCATGGTCAGAGGGACCATCCCTGCCGGAAGCATCTACAAAAAGCAGGGCGAGATCGCCGAAAAGCGCTGAAGGGAACCGCTATGGAGGAACTGTGGGATCTTTACGAAAAGGAACGCATACCGACAGGGCAGACAGTTGTGCGTGGGGAGAGCTTTCCGGAGGAACTTCTCCGGGTAGTCATTCATATCGCTGTGATCAACAGCGCCGGGAAGATGCTGATCCAGCGCCGCCAGCCCTTCAAACACGGATGGCCGGGAATGTGGGATGTCACCGTCGGAGGTCATATCCTCAGCGGAGAAACAAGCGCTCAGGGGGCGCAGAGGGAACTTTTTGAGGAGCTGGGGATACAGGCGGATATGAGCCGTATGCGCCCGTCCTTCACCGTAAACTTCCGAAGCGGATTTGACGATTATTACATTCTGCAGATGGATACGGAGTTACGCGCGCTGAAGCTGCAGCCGGAGGAGGTCTGTGATGCAGCCTGGGCGGATGAGGAGGAGATCCTTCGCATGATCGACGAAGGCAGCTTCATCCCATACCGCAGATCGCTGATTTCGATGCTGTTCGAGATGAAGGACGGCCTGGGGGCGCATCGTGTCACGACAGGATGAGAAGATTATTTTTCTGTCGGTATTGAAAAAGGGAACACGGGATATTATAATAGAGATGCGGCCGCAATCCGGCGGCTGACAGAATGAAAAAACAGAAAGGGATTGAAAATCATGGCACAGCAGATCACAAAAGATACAATCATCGGAGATATTCTTGAAATTGACTCCACCACCGCTCCCATTTTTCTGTCTATCGGTATGCATTGTCTGGGCTGCCCGGCTTCCCGTGGAGAAACCGTAGAGCAGGCCTGCATGGTGCATGGCGTCGATGCAGATGAATTGGTCCAGAAGCTCAATGAGCATATCGCAAGCCACTGAGCACCCGGTGCCGGAGCTTTCGGCGTTGTTCCTGAAGTATTCCCGGGAAGGTTCCCTGCATCGCTGATTTTTGAAACAGCGATCTCACAGCAGCCGCAGGGCAGTGCTCTGCGGTTTTGTTATGCTGATTTCCAACCGAAAAACGAACCGGCCGATCCATTTGTATGGGATGATCTCCGTCCGGTATCTCTCTCAGAACAAACCGGAAGGGGCTGGGAAAAAGATGTTTTCATTAGATGAACGGCTGGCGCTGTGCGCCTCCTTTGTGCGAAACGGCACCGCTTTGGCAGATGTCGGCACCGACCATGCGTATCTTCCGGTATATCTGGCGCTACAAAGGAAGATCCGTTCCGCCGTGGCCTGTGACGTGCGAACCGGGCCGCTCGAAAATGCCCGAGCGAGTATTGCCCGCTTCGGGGTGGAAGCCATCGTTTCCACCCGCCTGTCGGACGGACTGCAGGAGGTAGCGCCCGAAGAAGCGGAAGATATTGTCATGGCAGGCATGGGCGGAGAACTCATCGTGCGTCTGATAGAGGAGACCCCGTGGCTTACAGATCCAGACAGGCGGCTTATCCTGCAGCCGATGACAAAGCCCGATGTGCTGCGGCAGTATCTTTGCGCTCACGGCTTTTGTCTGCTGCAGGAAAAAGCCTGTCTCTCCATGGGCAAGGCGTACAGTGTGATGGTCTGCGCCTACGACGGACGCGTTCGTCCCTGTTCCATGACCTTCGCCCGCACCGGCTTTTTGCTTCAGGATTCTTCTCCCGAAGCAGAGGCTTATCTTCGCCTGGTACTCAGCAAGCTGCAAAAGGAGAGGAAAGGGCTCCCACTGGACAGTCCGGCTGCTTCTCAGCATATGGCCCTGATTGAAACGATTTCAAACCGGCTCACCCCGGATCCAAAGGAGGAAACCACATGACCACCGCTTCGGAATTATATGATTTTATCAATAGCTTTGCCCCGTTCGATTCGGCGATGGATTTCGATAATGTCGGGATTATAGTCGGTTCTCCGGAAACCGCCTCCGAACGGGTCATGCTGGCGCTCGATGCCACACCGGCCGTCATCCGGGAAGCCGCCAGTAACGGCGCCCGTATTCTCATCACGCATCACCCGATTATTTTTCGCCCCCTGAAGCGCCTTTCATCGGACCATCCGGCGTATCTTGCGGCGGCGGCCGGGCTGACAGTCCTTTGTGCCCATACGAATCTCGATATTGCCGCCGGCGGCGTGAACGATCTCCTGCTCAGACAGCTTGGGTTGACACCGCTGACAGCCACCGGTGATGACTGCTGTGCGCTCGGGCTCCTTCCGAACGCACAGCCGGACCAGTCATTGGCAGTTCTTTTGCGGGACTTTCTGCATTGTGAAGGATTGCGGTACACTCGCCGAAACGCCCCCATCCGGACGGTGGCTGTTGCCTGCGGAGCGGGCGGGAGTTCCATCGGATACGCCATCCGCTCCCACGCCGATGCCCTCATCACCGGGGAAATCAAACATCATGAGCTGCTGCTGGCGGAGGAAGCCGATATTGCCGTTTTCGACATCGGTCATTTTACCTCTGAAAAATGGATCGTTCCGCACCTGACACAGCTTTGTGCCGAACGATTCCCGCAGACGCAGTTTCAGGAAGCGGTCAGTGATGAACACGGGTATCAGTACTGCACAGGAAAAGGAGAAGCATAATGGCATTTGACGGTGTTTTCTTACGACACATCCGGAAAGAACTCGAACAAAAGCTCCTGAATACAAAGGTTGACAAAGTTCACCAGCCTTCCCGAGACCAGATCATTCTGACCCTTCGCTCCCGGGAAGGGGCCTTCCGACTGCTCTTGTCGGCTCACGCCAACAGTCCCCGCATCCATCTGACGTCCGTTTCCCCGGAAAACCCCAAGGTGCCTCCCATGCTGTGTATGCTGCTGCGGAAAAAACTTTCCGGCGCCCGACTCCGCCGCATTGAGCAGCCTTCTCTGGAAAGAGTGCTGCTGCTGGATTTTGAAGCGGTGAATGAATTGGGAGATCCTGTGCTTTTGCGCCTGTCTATGGAGATCATGGGGCAGTACAGCAACATCATCCTGATCGATGACAAGGGCATGATCATTGATGCCGTCAAACGGGTCGATGCTTCCATGTCATCTCAGCGGTTAGTGATGCCGGGGCTTCCGTATGAACTGCCTCCCGCTCAATCCAAGCTGAGTATGCTGGAAACCGATGTCGATACCATTCTCTCCGCCGTGACCGCTGTTTCCAGACCGATGCCGCTTTCCAAAGCACTGCTGCAGGTCCTGCAGGGAGTTTCCCCGATCCTGTGCCGGGAATATGAATATCTCTGCGGACACGGTCGGGAAGTCCGCACGGATGAGCTGGACGAAGAAAAGCTGTCCCGCCTGCGGTATTTTCTGAAACGGGATATGGAGACCGCCCGGAGCATCAGCGGTCAGCCTTATATGATCATCGACCACGCCAAAAAGCCGATCGATTTTACCTTTACCTATATCCAGCAGTACGGCACCGGTCACTCCGTCAGCGGGGGAGAGAGCTTCGGAGAAATGCTCGACCGGTATTACGCCAAGCGGGATTCTGCCGAAGCCATGCGGGTCAAATCCGAAGATCTGACCAAACTGCTTTCCAACACAGCCTCCCGGCTGCTCCGAAAGATCTATATCCAGACCGATGAACTCAAACAATGCGCTGACCGGGAACATCTGCGGGTCTGCGGCGAGCTGATCCAGGCGAATTTGTACCGGCTCGAACGGGGAGCGTCATCGCTGGAAGCGGAAAACTATTATCTGGATCCTCCCGCCCCCATTACCATCTCTCTCGACCCCGCTCTTTCTCCGGCTGCCAATGCCCAGCGCTATTTCAAAAACTATCAAAAAGCCAAAACCGCCGAACAGATGCTGACACTTCAGATCTCCGCTGCGGAAGAGGAGCTGGATTATGTTTCCTCCGTTTTAGATGCCGTCAGCCGGGCTCAGAGCGAAGGAGAACTGGATGAGATCCGGGAAGAGCTTATCGGGCAGGGGTATCTGAAAGCCCGGGGCCGCAAACAGCGGCGGCCATCTCCCTTAAAACCCCTTTGCTTTACCTCTGCGGCCGGTTTTTTGATTTATGTGGGCCGCAATAATCGGCAGAATGACCAATTGACCCTGCATACTGCCGACAAAAACGACATTTGGCTGCACGTCAAAGATATTCCCGGCTCCCATACGCTCATCGTGACACAAGGGAAAACGCCGGACGAAGACACCCTCCTGCTGGCCGCCCGATTAGCAGCCGGGCACAGCAAAGCAAGAGAATCCGGGAAAGTTCCGGTGGATTACACCAAAGCCCGCTACGTCAGCAAACCAACGGGGGCAAAGCCGGGAAAGGTGATCTATACGCATCAGCAAACCCTTTATGTAGCCCCGCTCGAGACTCCGCCCGGGCCATAAAAGACTGAGAAAACACATTTTTCCGGTCTTTGCGTCAACCTTTCTAAATTCTTTGCAAAACCGGAAGGCTTTTTGTCCCTGTAGATAGATTTCTGCATTATTCTTAAAAGGAATATAGATTTATCTCCGATGTACTATTATGAAAGTGTGCAAAAATAAAGGAGAAAAATAGTGGAGGATTTTGTATGCCCTTCGATCAAACTCTTATCATGCAGATCATCCTTGCCTTAGGCGGGCTCGGGCTGTTCTTATACGGCATGAGGCTCATGGGAGAAGGTCTGGAGCTGGCCGCCGGCGCCAATTTGCGGCATTTGCTCGAAAAGCTGACAACTAATCGTTTTCTGGGCGCCATTGTAGGAATCGTGGTAACGGCGATCATCCAAAGTTCCACCGCCGTTTCCGTCATGTGTGTTGGCTTTGTCAATGCGCAAATCATGAACATCAGCCAGGCGATGGGCGTCATCATGGGCGCCACCATCGGTACCACCGTCACCAGCGTTCTGCTTTCGGTGCAGATTTCCGATTATGCGCCGCTTGCTATTTTCATCGGCGCTCTAATGGTGATCCTGTGCAAAAAGAATAACCAGAAATATTACGGACAGATCATAGCCGGTTTCGGTATTCTCTTTTTCGGCATGGCGACCATGAGCTCCAACCTGAAACCACTGGCGTCTTCGCCCTTTTTCAGCAGCATCATCACCTCGGTCAGCGACCCGTTTGTAGGAATCGTGTTCGGCATCTTCTTTGCGGCGCTCCTGCAAAGCTCTTCCGCCGCCGTCGGCGTGCTGCAGGCGCTGGGAACCGCCAACGCTCTGACGCTTCCCAGCGCCGTGTATATGATCTACGGCATTCATATCGGGGCCTGTGTCACAGCGGTGTTTTCTTCCATCGGCGCCACCAAAGCAGCGAAACGGACCGCCTTGTCCTATGTGCTGTTTACCGTTTTCGGAACAGCGATCTTTACGCTGATCTCTATCCTGACCCCCTTTAACGCCTATATTGATTCATTGGAGATCAATATGGCCTTCAAGATCTCTCTGGTCCACATCATTTCCAGCATTGTAGCGACCCTCGTTCTGCTGCCGGTGGAAGGATGGATCACGAAGCTCTCCTGCGTGATTGTTTCCGGAGAAGACGAAGAACGGGAAGCCTGCCGTTTGAAATATGTCGATGAGCGTCTTCTGAAAACCCCGCCAATCGCTGTTTCTCAGGTCACCAAAGAGATCGACCGGATGGGACTGCTCGCCAAAAAGAACTTTGAGCTGTCCATGCAGGCGTTTTTGCAAAAGGATGAATCCATTATCAAAGTGGTAGAGGATAATGAAGAGGTCATTGATTACCTGAATATGGCGATCACCTCTTATCTTGTCAAGCTCAACGGTCTTCATCTGGAAGACAGCGACCGGGAAAAGATCGGTTCCTATTATCACGTTGTCAGCGATATGGAGCGCATCGGGGATCATGCGGAGAACATCTGCGAATTGGCGCATATGCTGATCTCCAAAGACGAATCGTTCAGTTCCGATGCTGCCGGAGAAATCGAAAAAATGCGTGGATTGGTCATGAGCATTATTGAAGATTCCCTGAAAATGTTCCACAGCAGTCATTTCGATCAGAAAATGGTGGACCTTGTCAGCAATATTGAGCAGGAGATCGACGACCACACCGCAGAATATAAAGACAAGCATATCAACCGCCTGAGCACTGGCATTTGCAACGCCACCGTCGGAACGCTTTTTATGGAGCTGCTGACAAATCTCGAACGAATCGCAGACCACAGCACCAATATCGCCTTTTCCATGTACCCGAAAAAAGGCACGGTGCGGGAATCCTCTCTCTCACTGGAAGTAAGATGAAAAACCAAGCAGGTCACCGGGAACGATCTCCTCGGCGGCCTGCTTTTTTCTGCTGGTTTTCCCTTCAGACGGAGGCTTCCACAAACTGGCTGTTGTACAGCGATTCGTAAAACCCTTTTTTCTCCATCAATTCATCATGCGAGCCTTGTTCCACAATATTTCCATCCTGAAGAACAAAGATCCGGTCGGCATTCCGGACGGTGCTCAGCCGATGAGCGATTACGAAACTGGTTCTTCCTTCCATCAGGTGATCCATCGCCCGCTGGATCAGGATCTCGGTCATCGTATCCACTGAACTGGTGGCTTCATCGAGGATGAGGATTTTCGGATCGGATAAGATAGCCCGTGCGATCGTGATCAATTGCTTCTGCCCTTGGGAAAGATTATTGCTTTCCTCGTTGATCATCATCTGATACCCATCCGGCAGGCTGTGAACAAACTGATCCACCTGTGCAGCCCGTGCAGCCTCCAAAACCTGTTCATCAGTGGCCTCAGGACAGCCGTAGCGGATATTATCCATAATCGTTCCATGAAACAGCCAGGTATCCTGCAGGACCATTCCGAACAGCCTGCGAAGCTCCCGCCGCTGAAAATCTCGAATGTCATATCCATCAACTAAAACTGCTCCGCTGTCCACGTCATAAAACCGAAGCAGCAGTTTCATGACCGTTGTTTTGCCGGCTCCGGTCGGCCCCACCAGGGCAATCTTGCTGCCGGCGGGGATCATCGCAGAGAAATCATGAATGACCGTCTTATCCTTCCGGTAGCCGAAATCTATATGAGCAAACTGCACGCTTCCTTCTATCCGGACCCTGCGTTCTTCCGGTTCTTCTCCGGGCGGACAAACCGAAAGGGAAAGGGGAGACTCCGGCACTTCTTCCGGTTCGTTGAGGAACTCAAAGATCCTTTCGGCGGCAGCAGCGGACTGCTGCAGGATATTGCTGATATTGGCCACCTGCGTGATCGGCTGGCTGAACTGCCGGACGTACTGGATAAAAGCCTGAATATCGCCGATCGTGATCAGCCCCTGACCGGAAAAATACGCCCCCACGATACAAATCGCCACATACCCTAAGTTTGTCATGAAGTTCATGGCCGGCATCATAGTCCCGGCAAAAAACTGTGATTTCCAGCCGGCTTCATAGAGCTTTTCGTTTTCCTCCCGGAACACCCGGATGGATTCTTCCTCCCCGTTGAACGCCTTCATCACCTGATGTCCGCCGTACATTTCTTCGATATGTCCGTTGACGGTCCCCAGGTATTTCTGCTGATTGGAAAAATGCTTCTGAGAAATCTTGACAATCAGAATGACAAACAAAAAGGACAGGGGCACCACCGCCACAGCGATCAAAGTCATCTGCCAGCTAATCGTCAGCATCATGATCAGGATCCCGATAAGCTGTGTAACGGAGGTAATGATCTGGGTAATGCTCTGGTTAAGCGTCTGGCTGAGGGTATCCACGTCATTGGTAATCCGGGAGAGGATCTCTCCGTGAGAGGTTTTGTCATAATAGCTCAGCGGAAGACGATTCAGTTTGGCGGCAATATCTTTTCGCATCTGATAGGTCATGCGGGTCGCCACTCCGGTCATCAGGAACCCCTGCACAAAGGAAAACAAGGCGCTGAGCACATACAGCCCCATCAGCCATAGCAGAATCTGCCCGATTCCCGCAAAGTCAATTCCTTCCCGGTCCCCGCTGATGCGCCCCATAATTCCTTCCGCCAGCAAAGTGGTGGCTAATCCGAGTATTTTCGGGCCAATTATGCCAAAAACGGTGGAAGCGGCAGCAAAAACGCACACAATAACCACCTGAATGCGAAACCGTCCCAAATATTGCAGAAATTGCCGGAACGTCCCCCTGAAATCCTTTGCGGTTTCCCCTTTCATCATGCGGCCGGTTCTCCCGCCAATAGCCGCCTTCGGTTTTTGAGCCGGTGTATTCTCTTTCATGCGGCATCCTCCTTACACTTCCCGGTCGCTGTTCTGCGACACAGCGATTTCACGGTAGATCTCACAGTCTTTCAGAAGTTGGTTATGAGTCCCCATGCCTGCGATCCGTCCCCGGTCGAGCACGATGATCTTATCCGCATACATAATGGTGCTGATCCGCTGGGCCACGATCAGGACGGTGGAATGACCGGTATGTTTTTTCAGCGCTGTCCTCAGGGCTGCATCGGTTTTGAAATCCAGAGCGGAAAAGCTGTCGTCAAAGAGATAGACCGGAGAACATTTCACTAAAGCCCGGGCAATCGCCAGACGCTGTTTTTGTCCGCCGGATACGTTTGTTCCTCCCTGTGCGATCGGACTATGAAACCCTTCCGGTTTTTCTGAAATAAACTCTTCCGCCTGAGAAATGCGGGAAGCCTCTGCGATCTCTTCCTCTGTGGCGTCCCTGCGTCCATACCGCAGGTTTGAGGCGATATCTCCCGAAAACAGAACGCCCTTTTGCGGGACCAGCCCGATCTGTTCCCGCAGTTCATGCTGGGTAACGCGCCGGATATCCACTCCGTCGATTGTGATCTGCCCCGCTGTCACGTCATAGAAACGGGGGATCAGGTGGATCAGCGTTGATTTTCCCGAACCGGTCATGCCGATGATGGCAGTGGTTTCTCCGGCTTCTGCCGTGAAAGAAATGTCATGCAGCACATCTTCCGAGGCGCCCTGATAGCGGAAACAGACGTGATCAAAACAAACTCGTCCCTTCACATCCTCCGGGAAATGCTCCGGCTGAGGGGGATCCGTAATGGATAATTCACAGTCCAGCACTTCCGAGATCCGCATCGCCGAAACAGAGGCTCGGGGAATCATGATAAACATGACCGCAATAAACAAAAATGCGATGATCACCATCATGGAATACTGGATAAACGCCATCATATCGCCAATCTGGATCTCTCCTGCATCAATCAGATGAGAGCCGCTCCAGACGATCACAACGGAAATGCTGCTCATGATCAGCGTCATCAGGGGCATGAGCACCGTCATGACCCGGTTGACAAAAAGAGTGACGCCCGTAAGGTCCTGATTGGCCTGATCAAATCGTTTTTCTTCGTGGGCTTCTGTTCCAAAAGCCCGGATTACCGGTGTGCCGGTGAGGATCTCTCTGGTCACCAGATTCAGACGGTCGATCAAAGACTGCAGAATCTTGAATTTCGGCATAGCGATGATAAAAACCACGATCATGATCGTCAGCAGAAGCAGAATAGCGGCAATAATGATCCGGCTCATAGAAACGTTTGTCTGCAAAGCGAGCACCGCCCCGCCGATCCCCATGATCGGCGCATAACAGACCATCCGGATGATCATATTGAGAATATTCTGGATCTGCGTCACGTCATTTGTTGTGCGGTTGATGAGGGAAGCCGTTGAAAACCGGTCAAACTCCGCATGAGAAAACTGTTCCACTTTCTGAAAAACGTCTTCTCGCAGCCGTCTGGCTACGCCGGCCCCCGTTTTAGCGGCAAGGAAGCTGACGCAGAGGGAAGCGATGGCCCCAAGGATAGTCACCAGCAGCATTTTTCCGCCGACCCCTGCAATATAGCGAATTCGTACAGCATCCGGATCCGCCCCTGCTTCTTTCAAAAAAAGCAGAGAAAAAGCGGCGCCGGTTCCGGAAAGAATGCTTTCGTCCGTTTCAGCCGCCTCTGCGATAGCTTCCTCCCGAATAAGGGAGGGGACCATAGAAACAGCGGCATACAGTTCCGGCAGCGCCTCCCGAGTCAACGATGTATTGGAAACGGTCTCCGACCGACCGGACAGTTTCTGCAGAGAAAACACCAGCGCCGCTTCCGCCTTTTCCACTGCCTTGTCCGCTTCTTCCTGCAGCACCTTTCCGCTCAGCCGTACCGGCTGATATCCCGGATCGGATACAGAGGGATAGGCTTCTGCCAACGCCTTATATCTTTCCTGTTCCGAGGAAAGCGGTTCATAGGCTTTTTTCAAAAGGTCTTCGTCATCGGAAAACCGGCACAGCATGGAAAAAGCGTCCGAACTCAGCACTTCCGGAGCGTTGTGCTCCACACCGCTGCGCTGAATGCCCACGTTCACCATATCGGACATCAAATTCGGTAAATACAAGTCGGCCATGCCCTGCACAAACAAAAAGAAAAACGCCGCCAGCAGCAACAACAGATAAGGTTTTATATAACGTCTCAGTCTGATCATATCAACCGACCTTTCTTCAAAAACCATGTTCGCCTGCCATCATTCCGACAGGAGAGCTTTACTATCCCATTGTATCATATTTTCTTGCGGATCAAAAGGATTTGAACGTTTTTTTATCGGGTCAAGGAAACAATTTTTCCCCTGCCATTTTCTTGAATCGTCCGAATCCTGTTGGTTTGTCAATGATGTGTTACACATTTTTTAAATAGCATCAATTTCGCCGGTTTCCAAAAAGTGATTAATTACCTCGCGAGGAGATTTCCACTTAAGAGGGCGCATAGGAAAGTTATTGTATTTTCTGCTGTGAACAGCTAATTGCTTTTTGAAA